>JBBQMJ010000031.1:0-14646 GCA_038328815.1 Fimbriimonadales bacterium
GCGCCGCGATGAACCGAAAGATCATCAGATGCCACCACTCGTGGGCAAAGAAAGAAAGGCCTGTGAAAACAGCGTAAGTGAGAATCGTCAGTGTCAGGGTCCTGGTTCTACCGATGCGATCGCCAATTCGCCCAAACACCGCTCCTCCAATCGCCCAACCGAAAAGGAAAACAGCCTGAATTAGGGCCGCCTTCTTCCCTATTTCTCCACTATCCGCCGTGGAGGGCAACAGCTCTTTCACAAACGGAACGGCGACCAAGGAATAGAGAAAGCCATCAAGCCCGTCAAACGCCCATCCAAGCCATGCGGCAACAAAGCCGCGCGCTTGTGTCTTAGTAATCGCCGTTGATTCGTCCATAACATGACCGCCTTTAATGGAAGTTCTGACGGAAGAAGGCGATCATTCGCATCCAAGGTGATCTTCTACCAAGTTTCGATGCGTTCACGCGTACAAAGTTCAGAGCCCAAGAAATCCGCGGGCGGCTGCACGTAGCAGCTAATTCTCTCACCAGACACCGGATGGTCAAGCGCCAGAAAAGCGGCATGTAACTGCAGCGGGTGGTGCCTGGTTTCCTTGGTTCCGTAAGTCGTATCACCAAGTACGGGGAGTCCGACTGCGCTCAAATGCACCCTAATTTGATGCGTACGGCCAGTCTCTAAGCGCAACGCCAGAAGGCATCCGGAGTCCAATCGCCCGAGCAACTTGACGTGCGTTACCGCTCGCCGCCCGTGGGTATCCACCGCCATGCGCTGGCGGTTCTTCTGATCCCGCCCGATGGGCGCGTCGATCTTGAACTTATCTTGGTCCGGAGAACCTTGGACGACGGCAAAGTACCGGCGCTCCGCCGTCTTCGATTCAATCTGCTTCGCCAGCGCAACGTGGGCCGCATCGGTCTTGGCAACAACAAGCAAACCCGTAGTTTCCTTATCCAGTCGGTGCACGATGCCTGGCCGGAAATCTCCGGCGGTCCCACTGAGACTATGTGGCCTAGCAAGCAACGCATTAACCAAAGAAGGAGACTTGACCGTGACACCCGGGTGAGTAACAAGCCCACGCGGCTTATTGATCACCAGCATGAACTCGTCCTCGTACAAAACTTCCAAAGGAATGTCAGCCGGGGTCAAGTCGTGAGGTGCAGCATCCTGCGGTTCATCAAGCGTAATGACCATCCCCGCTTCCAATGCAAACGAGGACTTGCGAGGCTTCCCGTCAACCAAAACAAGATCATTCTTGATAATCGCAACAAGCTTCGACCGGCTATGGTCGGGCAGCACCTGGGCCAGATACTTATCCAGCCTTTCATTTCGGTCAACGGTAAGTTGCACGAACTCATTGTGACGCCAACTTGGATTCTTGTATGCCGTGAGCGGAATGCCGAAGAAAGCCGGATCGTATCCCGCATTCCGCATTCCGCATACTGCGCGCCCACAGGCTAAACTACTCTCCATGCCCGATCGATACGAACCGGCCGCCTTTGAAGCCAAGTGGCAACAAAGGTGGAAGGAAGCCGACCTGTTTGAGACCACGGAGGACCCGAAAAAGCCCAAATTCTATGGGCTTGATTTCTTTCCGTATCCAAGCGGCGCCGGGCTTAGCGTCGGACACTGCCGCAACTACATCCCGACTGACGTGATCTGCCGCATGAAGCGAATGCAGGGCTACAACGTGCTCCATCCAATGGGATTTGACGCGTTCGGCCTCCCCGCTGAAAATGAGGCGATCAAAAACAAGACCCATCCTGCGCCAATGATCGACAAATACGCGGCAACCTATCGCCGTCAGATGGAGCTCGTCGGCATTTCCTACGATTGGTCGCGAAGCTTCAAGTCCAGCGATCCCAGCTACTACAAGTGGACCCAGTGGATATTTGAACTGCTTTATAAGCGGGGGCTGGCCTATCAGAAGCTTGCCGCCGTCAACTGGGACCCCGTCGACAAAACCGTTCTTGCCGATGAAGAAATCGTAGCTGGACGAGCGGAAAGGTCGGGCGCGCTAGTCGAAAAGCGCTTCATTCCGCAATGGTTCTTCAAGATCACCGACTACGCCCAGCGCCTGATCGACGACCTAGACACCGTCGACTGGCCCGAAGGCATTAAGCAGCAACAGCGCAACTGGATTGGACGCTCCGAAGGCGCCCAGTTCACGCTGAAGGTGGAAATCCCAGCCTTCAGCGCCGAACTAGAAGCCGCAAAAGAGCCCACATTCGAGGTACTGACACCCGAGCGGCAAATGGCGTTCGATGTCTTCACGACGCGCCTCGACACAATTTTCGGAATGACCTTCTGCGTCCTCGCCCCGGAGCATCCGCTCGTCGACACGCTTCAGAAGGTAGTCGGTGAGCCTCACATAACCGATATCCAAGCTTATCGCGACAACGCCAAGACCCTCAGCGAACAAGATCGCCTGGCGACCACGAGAGAAAAGACGGGAGTGTTCACAGGAGCCTACGCGATCAACCCAGCGAACGCCGAACGAGTGCCTATCTACTTGGCAGATTACGTGCTTGCAACCTACGGCACTGGCGCAATTATGGCGGTGCCTGGGCATGACGATCGTGACTTCGAGTTCGCCAAGAAGTTTGGAATCGCTGTGCGGCAAGTGATTCAGCCGATCGAAGGTGAGACACCCGAATTGCCCTTTGCTGTCAAGGAAGGGACACTTGTCAACTCCGAGAAATATGACGGATTGACCGTCCAAGAAGCTCAAACAGGGCTGGGATTCTGGATTGAAGCCCACGGCATCGGCCAACGCAAGATTCAATATAAGCTGCGCGACTGGCTTATCAGCAGGCAGCGCTATTGGGGCTGCCCAATTCCCATCATCCACGAGGCCGACGGCGGCATGGCCCCAGTCGGCGAAAAGGACCTGCCCGTATACTTGCCCGAAGTCGAGAATTACGAACCAAGCGGCGACGGCACCAGCCCCCTGGCCGGCATTCCCCAGTTTGTAAACGTGACCGATTCAGATGGCCGCCTTGGAAAACGGGAGACCGACACGATGGGCGGCTTCGCCTGCTCCTCGTGGTATTTCCTTCGCTTCTGCGATCCGTTCAACGACGACAAGCCTTGGGATGCGGATAAAGCCGCCTATTGGATGCCCGTCGATTGCTACGTCGGCGGCGCAGAGCACGCCGTTATGCACCTGCTCTATGCCCGGTTTTGGACGAAGGTGCTGTTCGATGAAGGCCTGGTCACGGTCCAAGAGCCTTTTCAGCGCCTGCAGAACCAGGGTCAGGTCTTAGGCCACACGCCATATCGCAAACCTCGCGAAGGCGAGAAGCTAGATATGGGCGAGGAAGGCGTGCTCGTTTCCTTTGAGGAAGCCAAAAAGCTGCCCAAGGAAGACGTGTTCTACAAATGGGTCCGCATGAGCAAGTCAAAGGGGAACGTGATCACTCCTGACGAAGCCGTTGCCAGCTTCGGTGCCGACGCCCTGCGCATCTACGAACTATTCGTCGCACCCTTCAATCAAGATGTTCAGTGGTCCAACGAAGGCATGCAGGGCGCCACGCGGTTCCTAACAAGGGTTTTCAAGCTCGCTGGCGACTTGGCCAAGGGATACGATGCCGATTGGCGCGGACTTCTGGATTTCGAAGAGTTGGATGACAACGCGAAAAAACTGCGGCGAATCACCCACCAGACGATTAAGAAGTCAACCGAAGATATCGACCGTTTCGCCTTCAACACCTATATCTCTTCGCTGATGATCTTTAGCAACGAGGTCCAGGACCTCCTAAGGGCTCAGCCTTCTAGAGGATTGGCTTTAGCCGGAAGCGAGGCATTGGAGGCATTGATACTGCTCCTGAGCCCAGCAGCCCCCCACTCAGCCGATGAGCTGTGGGAGTCGCTTGGAAAGGAAGGATTCACGTTCACCGCAACATGGCCGTCGTTTAGCGAGGACCTTGCCGCTGAAGATACCGTGACGATTGCCGTTCAAGTTAACGGCAAGCTGCGCGATACGTTAGAAATGCCCGCAGGGTCTTCAAACGAGGAACTAGAGCAAGTGGCTCTGGGTTCCGCGAAAGTGGCGGTTCACACCGACGGTAAAACGGTGCGGAAAGTAATTGTCATTGCCGGAAAGCTCGTCAACATCGTCGCGAACTAGCATGGGAAGGTCGAACTCCGTTTCGACCTAGCCCAAGCTGCGGTTCGAATCCTAATAGACGTCTGGCACTCGTTCCGGAAGGTCGAAACGGAGTTCGACCCTCCCAAATGCGATTCCATTTGAACGATCAGTCACCGTCACGTCACTCATCGGCATGGACCGGTTTTCACATCTCCAAAACCTGCGCGTCGCCAAGCCCTGCCCGGCGAGTTGGGACAACATGAAGGGCACCGATGGCGTTCGCCACTGCGCGCTGTGCAACCTTAACGTCTACAACCTGTCGTGGATGACCACCGAAGAGTCGGAGAAGCTGCTTTCCGAAGCCAGCGGGCGTCTCTGCGTCCGTTACTTCAAACGAGAGGACGGCACCATCCTAACCAAGGACTGCCCAGTTGGCGTCTCTCAAAGCGGCCTACCCAAACTAAGGAAACTCAGTCTAGTCATAGCGGCAGGGCTGGCTTGTATCGGTTTAGGGCTACGGCCGCCAGTGCCGGCTGATAATGAACCAACGATGGGTGACCGCATGGAAGTCAGCGTGCAGAATAATAATCAAACGCTAGGCAAAGTCGCGACCCAGCACACCACGGGCGTCGTCGCCAGAGACATCCGAACTACGGATTAACGTTCACCGGCGCCTTGCCTGTCGTAGCTTTCAAGGACGTGAAAGCACTCTCATATTTGCTTGCCTCACCGAAAGGTAAACTCCATTGTTGGCAGCGTGGCCAATCCCCCATTTTTCGAGGCTATCAAAACTCATGAGCAACAAGCGCGTTTATCTGTTCCGAGAAGGCAATGCTTCTATGAAGGAACTTCTTGGCGGCAAGGGAGCAAACCTTGCCGAAATGTCCAACATCGGTCTGCCCGTTCCTCCCGGATTTACCATCACCACGGAAGTCTGCACCGAGTACTACGACAGGAAAAAGCGCCTACCTGATGGGCTGATTGCCTCCATGAAGGATGCGATGGCCGACATCGAGAAGGATTTGGGCAAGAAGTTTGGCGATCCTAAGGATCCCCTTCTTGTTTCCGTGCGCTCAGGCGCAAAGTTCTCCATGCCAGGCATGATGGACACAATCCTCAACCTGGGCCTCAACAAAGAAACACTTGAGGGCCTGATCAAAATCAGCGGCAACGAGCGCTTCGTTTACGACGCCAACCGCCGATTCATCATGATGTTCAGCGACGTCGTCCTCGATATCCCCAAGCATCGCTTTGAGCACATTTTCGACGAGGCCAAGAAGAAGAAAGGCGTCAAGCAAGACACCGAGATGGACGCTAAAGATCTCAAGCAGGTCTGCAACGAGTTTCTAGCCTTGGTCCTGACCGAAACCGGTGAGAGCTTCCCTTCCGATCCTTGGAAGCAGCTTGAGCTTGCCGTCGAAGCCGTGTTCCGATCCTGGAACAACGACCGCGCGATCGTCTATCGCCGCCAGGAAAAGATTCCTGACGAGATCGGCACCGCTGTCAACGTACAGGCCATGGTCTACGGAAACCTCGGGGACGATTGCGGCACCGGCGTAGCCTTCACGCGTGATCCGTCAACGGGCGAGAACGAACTCTACGGCGAATTCTTGATGAATGCGCAGGGCGAAGACGTCGTAGCAGGCGTTCGCACACCAATCGCGATTTCCGCGCTCAAGAAGCAGAACAAGAAGATTTACGAAGAGTTTGATGCCATTGGAAGGCGCCTAGAGGGCCATTACAAGGACATCATGGACCTTGAGTTCACGATCGAGCGCAATCGATTATTTATGCTCCAATGCCGTGTCGGCAAGCGAACAGGCCCAGCCGCCGTCCGAATCGCTGTCGAGATGGTGGGAGAAAAGTTGATCACCAAAGAAGAGGCTGTAAGCCGAATCTCAGCCAGCCACTTAGATCAACTGCTTCACCCAAGAATCGACGAAACCTATGTCGAGGACCGAAACATCAAGCCGATTGCAATGGGCCTGGCTGCTTCGCCTGGCGCCGCGGTTGGTAAGGCTGTCTTTGACGCCGATACAGCCGAAAGACTCGGCAATGCAGGCGAGAAAGTAATTCTCGTCCGCGATGAGACCAATCCCGACGATGTTCACGGCATGCTTGCGGCGCAAGGCATTCTCACGGCGCGTGGAGGCAAGACCTCCCATGCAGCGGTTGTTGCCCGCGGCTTTGGCATTCCCTGCGTTGCGGGCTGCGAGTCTTTGACAGTAGATGTTAACGCTCGGGAGATGCGAACGGCCGACTTGACGATCAAAGAAGGAGACATGATCTCCGTAGACGGAAGCATGGGTTACGTCTACTCCGTGGCACTACCGCTGATAGCGCCAAACGTGAGCGGCTATTTCGGAACCCTGATGGAATGGTGCGACCTATTCCGCAAGCTCAAGGTTCGAACCAACGCTGACAATCCAAGAGATGCAGCCCAGGCGCTTGAGTTTGGCGCAGAGGGAATTGGCCTTTGTAGAACAGAGCACATGTTCTTCGAAGCAGACCGTTTGCCAATCGTTCAGGACATGATTCTTGCAAAGACGGAGACTCAACGAGAGGCCGCTCTTGCCAAGCTGCTGGTTAGCCAACAGTCTGACTTTGAAGGAATTTTTGAAGTCATGGATGGCAAGCCGGTAACTGTCCGCTTGATCGACCCGCCGTTGCACGAATTCCTCCCGAACTACGACGATTTAGTACGTGTGACCACGGAGCTAAGGCTCGCGGTGAACACCCTCGGTGGAACAGCGCTTAAGGAAGTGCTGGAAGAGAAGGAAAAGATGCTCCACGCGGTGGAGAGCATGAAGGAATCAAACCCCATGCTCGGCCTGCGAGGCGTGCGCCTTTCAATCATCTTTCCGGGCATCGTTGTCATGCAGACAAGGGCCATTCTTCAGGCGGCCATTAAGCTCACTAAGCAAGGCAAGAAGGTCCTGCCCGAAATCATGATCCCGCTTGTCAGCACCGTAAACGAGCTTAAGGTTGTCCAGAGGCAGCTTGAACGGGTTGCAAAGGAAGTCATTAAGGAGCAGGGAGTCGATATTCCCTACCTCTTTGGAACGATGATCGAGATTCCCCGGGCTGCGCTTACCTCAGGTGAAATCGCGGAGTATGCCCAGTTCTTCTCGTTCGGAACCAATGACCTTACACAGACGACATTTGGCTTTAGCCGAGACGACGCCGAAGGCAAGTTCCTTCAGAAGTACGTCGAAGCCAAGATCCTGCCGACGAATCCTTTCGAGACGATTGACCAAGCCGGCGTCGGACGCCTGATGAAGTTCTCCGTCGACGAAGGTCGCGCCCAGCGCAAGGACTTGAAATGCGGAATCTGTGGAGAGCACGGCGGCGACCCGCAGTCGATCTACTTCTGCCATGAGTTAGGTCTCGACTACGTTAGCTGTAGCCCTTTCCGTGTACCAATCGCAAGGTTGTCTGCGGCGCAAGCGGCGCTGAAGGACAAAGTCAAGGTTACTGTCGACAAGTAAACACCAAATATCCTAAGAGGCCCTTGAGATCTCTATGATCCAAGGGCCTCATCTTGTTGGAACCCTCTTGCTGGCAAATGACCCAGGTGCCTTCCCCGGCAGACTGGTAAGCTTTGACCTTATGAAAGCTATCTCGCGATTCACGCTTGTGACGTTTGCCGTCGCATTACTTGCGATTACGTCCCTGGCGTCAACCAAGGTCACAGGCAAGTGGAAAGGCCATATTTTGATGGACAACAGCCATATGCCAAAGAATCTGAGCCCAGATCAGATGAAGATGTATTCGTCAGTCAAGAGCATCGTGATCTCGATCACCTTCAATAAGGACAACACGTTCACAGAAACGGCGTCCGGCGGCCCAATTAAGACACCAAAGAGTGACGGTGGGACGTGGAAGCAGGTTGGCAACACGATCGTGGTTGTGCCTAACAACGCTTACAAATCCGGGAGAAAATCGGAAACCCTCACCATCAGCAAGGATGGCAAGAAGCTCACAGGCCAAGCAGGTCCTGGCGGCACAGTCCTTTTCACTCGCTGATTATAAGGCTTTAGCAATCTTGTCGGCCTAGCATGACGGCAAGATTGCTGTGCTTTTTCTAAGCCTGTTTCGGCCCGGACAGCGCTCGTCTCAAGGGTACAGTGGCTTCATGAAAGCAGGATTTCGATTCGCAATTAGTTTAGTCGCCGCAGCAACCCTCGTCGGCGTTTCGTTCGCTTCACAGATTACAGGCAAGTGGACGGGCCACATCAAGATTGACCTGAGCAAGATGAAGGCGCCAGCCGGCGGTGAGGGTGGAGGCGGAGGCGGTGGCGGCCGCCGAGATCCAGCCAAGATGGCTGAGATGATGAGCAAGATGAGCATTACGCTCACGCTTAACGCCGACAAGACGTTTGTGAGAGTCATGAAGGGTGGACGCCGTAGTGATCAGACTCAAAAGGGTACTTGGAGCCAGGTGGGTAATCACGTGACCCTATTGGTAGCTCCTCCCGCTGGACCTCCGAAGAATACGAGCGCACCTAGAGGTCTCGAGCCAAATGCGGGAGCCGGGAGTAAGCCCAAGCCAACCGTTCTCACCTTGAGCAAGGATGGCAAGTCCCTAACCGGCACCACCATGAGGGGCGCTGGAACCATTACCTTTACGCACTAGACGTAGCTTCTTAATGCCAAGAATGGCCCGCGCATTATCTGCGCCGGCCATTCTTGCTTAACTTAGTGGCAAGACGAGGTTAGGCTGAGCAACTTGGAAATCGCCTTCAAGCGGCTTTACCGCCGTTCCGACCGCGAAATATTCAATGACGTGGCTGCCCCAGCCGAAATTGCTTTCTTCGACCCTTGCCCCGACTATGCCAGCAGCATGCTCAGACTCAGCTTCTGCCTGCATCCTAGATAGCGCCAGTTCTCGGGCGTCGTAGAGAGCCTGAGTGAAGTTCTCCATCTCCACGTTACGCCCCATGCGCTTCAGCGCCTGCATCATGCCCTGGTGCGCCACATGGTAAACGCAGGTGCCCATAACGAGAGATACCGGTCGATAGCCCGTCTTGAGCAAAGTCCAGAAATCCTGCCCAGACAGGTCTGAAGTGAATGGCCGATTGCTCTCCGTGCGATAGTTGTCGCCACTTCGGTGCTTGATAGCAGTTCCGATTGCCATGAACTCGGCAAGGTTTTCGCCCCACTGCTGCATGTTGACCATAAGGCGCACGCCTACAATTCCATCAGCGCCTAGGACATCGGCTTCCTCTTCCATGCGATCCATGGCCAGTTCGCGAGCATGATACATGGCTTGAGTTAGGACATCGAGCTCTTGACTCTGAAACATGCCCGGAATCTGGAAGCCGATATGATAGATGGAGCTGCCCATAACAAGACCCAGTGGATCAAAACCAGCTTCGCGAATAAGAAGAAACTCATTGACTGACAGGTCACTTGTAAAGAGCTTGGGTTTAGCGCCCTCGCCGCGCATGTCCTTAAGTCGTTTGACAGCGGCTTCGGGAAGTCCCTGTTCTGATCCTTGCTGATAAGGTGTGCTCATATTTAAAGTCCTTACGATCCTGAGTCCTTTAGGGATACGAGTGGCTCAATGCCCTCAACTCCCGAATGATAATCTTCGCGTGCGATTGCGGTGCCCCACGCCGTGAAGTGAATGATGAATCCGCCCGGTTGGTTGTTGCCACCCTCTATCAGTTCGTGATGGGTATCGATTTGCATGCCGACAACTCCCTCGGCGCCATCCTGCCGGGCCTCGCGCTCCATCCGGTCCATTGCAATTTCGCGCGCCGTGTACATGCCCTGTGATAGCGAAGTCAACTCCGCGTTGCTCCAGCTCATCATCGCGCTTTGGCTTCGCCAGTCCGGATACTGAAACCAAGAGCAGTTGCCGAAAGCAAATCCTACGGGCTTAAATCCGTCCTTTCGTAGCATCCAGTGGTCTTGGCCAGACAAGTTGGAGACGAAAGGATCCACACCCTCAGCGATGGGCGGCGCGTCCCTCCTGCGAACCGCAGTTCCAATGGCAATGAACTCAAGCAGTCCAGCCTCAGGCGTTCCCTCTCTTCTCACAAAACGGACGCCAACCACGCCGTCGGCCTTGAGCAGCTTCGCTTCATCGCGGAGGCGTTTGAACGCGCGGCCCCTGGCGTCCATTTGCGATGCGCTTAGAACATCGAGCTCCCCAGAACTGCTGAACCAACTGGACGTCGTGGGATAGTACTGCCAGCCAACGCTGAACACGCAGCTTCCCATGACTTGCCCGAGCGGGTCGAAACCGCATTCGTGCGTAAGGGCAAGCTCATTGACGCTCAGGTCGGAACTGAAAAAGTGTCCTGGTGTGCCCTGGCGTGATGCCTGCTCGCGAAGACGGTCAATGGCGTTTAGCGGCAGGCCTCCATTCAAAATGCTCTGGCGGCTAGCCTCGGCCCGTGCCTCTGACTCTGGATCCTGCTTCTTGCCGCCACCGAAGATGCCCACTATTCCAATCCTAGCAGACTGGCAAGGGCATTTCGCCCCTCGGCTGTCTTCCCTGCGCGCCGTTCCAATTCGTCGCTGATTTGCTCGACACATTCAGAGACGGAAATATCCTCCGTCTTCAACGCAATTCCTCGCACGATCTTTGTTCTTGCTGCCACCAGCGGACCTCGCCCTTGATCCTCTATCATGTAGCGGTGGTCACCAAGAACCACCGAGACTCCTGTAATCGATTTCGACGAGAAGAAACCTTTGGTTTTGACCTCCGCCTCACCTGGAAGCGATTGCTCCAAGCTCTGCGCCAAAAGTTTCAGAAAGTGCTTCTGATCGGCCGCGAACTCTTTCGCGAGCGCCGTTGCAACGCCAATCCTTACCCACTCCTGATCTTCAAAGCTATCGGGCATTTTCCGCACCCTTAACCTGGAAATCAGGCTTTATCGTTGCCAGCGCGTACTTGAAAACGTCGATCGCAGCGGTCTTTGGTGCAAATGCAGTGTTGAATACAAACACTTGCTCCGGGGCGGTCATCGTCACAAATTGTTCTTGCGAAGTATCTGTGCCCGAGAGCCTCAGGACGAACTTCATGTTAAAGGGATTTGCCGTTCCCGATTGCCGGACCGTCACCAGTGTTTGGTACTTCCCTTCCTTCTGAATAGGTTGCACGTCGATTATTTCAAGGGTGGGAAATGATGCCCCATCGACCCACTGTTTCCAGAACCAGTCCAGCGGGTCCTTCGACGAAGCCTCCATATACTGGCGAACGTCCCCCCAGCGAGTCTCCTTGCCCCTTCGATCAGCGACCATCGCCTTGAGACCAGCCAAGACATTATCCAGACCAATTTCGGCTTCAAGCATCTTCATGATGTATGCCCCTCGAAAGTAGCTGGCGTTGCCATCAGCCCAAGGGATATTCATTTGCGACACTGCCTTATGGACGCTTAGGGTTCTCAGTCCAGTTTCCAAGGTCTTGTCTGCGTTTTTCAGGTGGGCGACGCTGTCGATGTACTGCGTCAGGCTTTCATTCCAGGTGTCATGGATGTATGTGCAAGGAACCAGCCCACCAAAATAGGTATGCCCAAGCTCGTGCGAGGCATATTGAAAGGCGCGAGGACTGATGACCGTATAGCTGTAACTTTCCATCCCATCGTATTCATAGCCCTGAAATGCTTCATAAGATGGATATGGAAATGGACCCAACCACTTCTTGTAGTCAGCCAGGGCGTCTGCCATCTTGCGAACAATCTCTTGACCCTTGTTCGCGTCGACCGGTTCAAGCTGAAAGAACCTGAAGGTTGTGCCGTCTTCCGCCAACTCCGCGGCCAGCCGATACTTCCCGCCAACAACCTTTGGAAAAGAAATTGGTACATCGCACTGATAGGCCGCAATCTGTTCGTCTTTAGCCACTGCTTGTGGTGCTGGCCAGGCCGAATTGTCAGGGGAAACGGCAACGCCTTCGGACCGCAGGACCCAATCTTTCGGGCCAGTTACTCTCACATTCGTGCTGTTAGGATTCCGTCCAAGCGATGGCGCCCAATAGGCGGTGATGTAGCAAACCGAGTCGTCCAGACGATCGGCATCTGCTGCAGCCGTGAGGTCGACGATATCTCTTCCCTTGAGGTCATAGAGCGCGGAATAGGTGAACTGATAACTCTTAGCGGGCTTTGTAGACCAAGGAATCAATAACGAACCTGCTCTCACCATGTCGCCTTCTCTGGGCACAGGGATACCGTCGTCTGCGCTGAGCACCTTTCCAGGGCCATTCAGCTTATAGATGTCATTAAGCCGAAACAGCGGCGCTTGCACTGCGTCGCTTGGCTCCATTTCAACGGTCGCAGCGAAATCCGCTCTGTTTTGCGCAGGATGAAGATGGACGTCAGCCGTAAGGTGCCTGACCCGTTGAGGCGAAGCGTCCTCGGGAATTTCTGAACCGATTTTGATCTGCCCGTTTGGCAAAACGACTGTCGCATAAACCGGATCGTGGTCTGCTTCTGGACCCTGATACTCATGGACTACCAGCAGAAATGGTCCCGTTTCAGTCCACCCCGGCGGAGACGGGATGATCGCAGCCCGTAGTCGCCCAAGCCCCTTGGTTCGATGAGCCATTTCAAACAAGTACGTGGAATCGGCAGGATTCTGAAAGAGGGTGGCAATCCGCGTTTCAAGCCCACCAGCGACCGTCTTCCGGACATCCTCGGCAAATGTAGTATTCCCACTTTGACGTAGAAGCAACGCCGCGGCTAATATCGCCAGATGCATGTCGGCTAGTTTACGCTTAAGCAGGCTTCGTCATATCAGCTTCTGGTTAACATCTAAGCACACCAAGGACGTAAACTAGAAGTGCATGTCCGAGCTTGACTCACGGAAGCAATCCATCCTCCAGGCCGTGATCGTCGAATACGTCGGCGGCGCCGAGCCTGTGGGAAGCGAGATGCTTGTTCAGAAATACGACTTCGGTGTGAAGTCAGCCACGATTCGAAACGAACTCGCGGAAATGTCGGACATGGGCTTTCTGGAACAGCCCCACACCAGCGCCGGGCGAATCCCCAGCGACCAAGGCTATCGCTACTACGTAGACCGCCTAATCGTGCCCCAGCAACTTGGCGAAGCCACAAAAAGCAAAGTTAGGAATGCATCCGAGGATGGCGAGGCGCTGCAATCTGTCTTAAGGGACACATCCCGTGCCCTCAGCCGCCTTACTCACCTCCTGACCGTCGCAAGCATCTTTAGCGACGATGGCCTGAGCGTTCGCAACGCAGTCGTCAGCGCGCTGGGCCCAACCCAAGCCATGCTCGTCCTTGTCCTCAGCAATGGACACGTAGTGAACCGAATGGTCGACTGCCCGCCAGGCCTAACGCTCGACGACGTCGGCCTCGCCAACGAGCAGCTCGCCTCTGCGGCAACCTCCAAATCGCTAAGAACCCTAGCAAGAGCAAAGCCTCCAGCCGCCGGCAACGCAGCGATCGATAAGCTACTGGGAACTCTCTGGATCAACATCCGCTCCATCTCGCGAGACTTAACTCGAGCAACATTAATCACCGAAGGGCAAGAGTTCATGTTCGCCCAACCAGAGTTTCAACGCGATGTAAGTTCACTTGTCGACTTCTTAGATTCCCTCAGCGAGTCAGAAGTGATCTATGACGCCCTGAATTCTCAATCCGAAGGCGCCCAAACCGTAACCATTGGAAGGGAAAACAGGAGCGAACGGCTACACCGGCTGTCCTTAGTTCGACACAGCTTCTATGTCGGGAAGAACGAAGCGGGCGTCATCGCATTAATTGGACCAACAAGGATGCGGTACGAAACCAGCATCCCCCTCATAAGCTACACCGCCAGGGCGCTCACAGAATCCCTCACTCGCTTCTTCGGATAGCCCTAATTGGTATCAAAGAGCGAATCGAGAAGCCCTGTGTTCACCTTGAGCGAGTCGTACTGAGTGATGCCCGCAACCTTGTCGTCGGTGTTCTTCACGGTCAAACGGGTTGGGAACCACACGCCATCAACCTGTTTGGGGCGCTCGTAAAGAAAAGTAGCAAGCTGGCGTCCAACCTGGTTGAACCACTCTCGCTTCATCACGTAATGCTTGTCCGGATGAACCCACACACGGCTGCGACTCGTGTCGTCAAGGCCCTTCTTATACGTGATATCGAAAACGTAAGCGCCAGTTGCTCTGTCCGTGCGTATGAACTTGCCATCAAATAGGTGGGTGAAGAGCGATGGCGTAAGCATCCCGAAGTCCAGCGCAGTCTGCCTCTGCCCAGGATTGTTCGTGAAATCCTTGCGATCTACCAAGCGAGCCTTGGGAATTTTGATAAGCCGGTGAACACCGTTAAAAATGAACGTAACCTGCGTATCCTCCACATTCGTTTCCAACCTGAGCTTAAACGGCTCTTTCATCTTGACGGTCGTGTATTGGAACTTGTACGCCTGGCCGAAGTCCTTATTGACCTTGGCCAGCTCAGCCTGATCACCCTTGACGACTCTTGCCGTAAAGCTTGCGTCTTTCAAGTCCGTTTGACAAACGCCTTGGATACTGGGCTGTTGAAAGCTCGTGGCTATGGCGATGATAGCGATGATTCCGTTCATTGTTGTTGATTCTATCCTGTTAAGGATGCGGGGAGTGTCCTAGGACC
>JBBQMJ010000032.1:0-14392 GCA_038328815.1 Fimbriimonadales bacterium
ACCCATACAAAGTCGTCTTACGCTGACGCTCCGCAAGCGGCTGCTCCTGCCGATACTGAACTAACTGCGAATCACAGGGAGATCCCAAAGTCTGCTCCAGCGCATCCGTCTCCGCAAACAGGAGTTCTTCACATGCCGAACGGCAATGTGAACACTCCAGCGCCGACGACCGGAAAGAATTAAAGAAACCGCCAGCCAATCAATTGGCATGGCGGTTTCTTAGACCTACCTCATCCGGACCCTAGGGTGCGAACGGATTATGCAGATCGATTCCAGCGGCAAGGCTGTACGTCTGATTGAAGTTCTTCCAACCAGCGTGCGTATCGGCAAATACGTAATTTGAACCGTTGCCATGCCTCAGAGTGGCAATAGCGCCTACTCGCGCATCCATATCGTCTTCCGGTGCGATTGCTGGGAAGTTGGTGGCGTTCCACCATGGGTGGTAAACATCGTCGCAGTACTGCACTGCGTTGTCCACAACTACACTTCTGCGCTCGGCGATATAGATCGTGCTGGAGACGTGCGTTACAGAACCCTCGGGGAGGCCCCATACAAAGTATCCGTTGACCAGATATGAGTTAACCGTTGGGCCACCCGGCAGGATAATTGTAGGACAGTCAGGATCGTTGGGATTTGGGTCGGAGGGACACACATAAAGCTTCTGCCGAATCATTTCCGCGTCCGTGAGAGTATTTCCGCCGCCCGTATACGGAAGGATCATCGTGAACATGGAACCGATGTCCGGCTCCTCAATGCTTCCGTCCGCATCGTCTATCTGTGGCTGTTGAGTCGTCGTTCCCTTCGTCTGAGGATAGACGCTGTCGTAGTCCTGAATGTAAAGCTCGACGGCAATGCCGGTCTGCTTCATGTTGGATAGACAAGCGGTCTTCTTTGCCGCGGCCTTGGCCTGAGCAAATACTGGGAATAAGATGGCGGCGAGTATCGCGATGATCGCGATCACGACAAGAAGCTCAATCAGGGTAAAGGCTTTTCTCATAAGGTCCCGGCTTCTAGCTAAATACATCTGAATGCCCGCAAAAAGTTGCGGACGGTAAAGGTACGCCTCACATTTTATTCGATGCCAAGCGAATGGTATTACCAGGTCTGAGACTTTTGCCTCGATTAATATTGGGCAGTATATTGGTAGACGTCCCTACACAATAGCAACAAAAGTAGTAGACATTCAATGTGATTCACATATATTTCCCATAGTTTTCCCTGAAATTGCAGAAAATCGACCTATAATTCACCTGTCTTAGATGGGAGACACGGAGCGGTCTCGAAATCTGAGATCCGGGGCGAGGGCGGGGGTCCTTCTTCGGTTTTGCGGGCGGCCGCACGGATGCATCAGCCGCCCGCGCAAGTTTCCGAAAAGTAAGTGCCGTGTTAAATCCTTCTTCACAATCAGACCGAAAGCGCCAAGACCCATTAGTAGGTACTGATGAGGCGCTATGCGACAAGAAGGGTCGCATCATGATCAGCAAGAAGAACCGCGAGCGCCTAGGCGAGACATTCTCCATGGCGATCAGCGAGATCGGCTGCTTGGTTGCTTATCCGCAAGTTGTGTGGGATCGCCTGAACGACGAGATCGATCAGTATCCAATGATCAACGCGGGTCGCAGCGACTATTCAAGGCTCCTAAACAGTTCATCGGAAGATCAGCTTGAGTTTGACGGCCAAGGACGCGTTGTCATTCCTTCAAGTCTCCGATCAGAGGCGGGAATTGAGCCCGATACACAGGTGAAGCTGGTGGGTTGCGGAAATCGTCTTGAGATTTGGCCCCTGAAAGAATATGTCAAGTTCCAGTCGAACCGTGATGCTTACAACCGAGACCGAAGACTTGAATTTGAAACAGCCTATGCGCGAATGGTGGGGGCAGCTTCGTGAAAAGAACAGCCGCCGTCGTGATACGTGCCGCAAGATGCCGCCGGCTTGCCCTGATGAACCCCGTGGAGGGCCGCGTGGCTGAGCGAACTCATGACCCTGTCATGCTGGGCGAAATTCTGGAAGCGCTACCGCTAAAACCGGGAGCTATCATCGTCGATGGAACCCTTGGGCTTGGCGGTCACTCGGTCAAGTTAGCGGAGAAGATCGCCCCGGGTGGAACTCTCGTTGGTCTTGACTGGGACGAGTCGATGTTGGCAATGGCCCGAGAAAGGCTCTCGACTATCACCGATATTCAGGTTCACCTAGTTCACAGTGACTTTCGAAATCTGCGCGAGGTGCTTGCAAAGCTCGGCGTTCAAGCGGACGGAATCTTGTTGGACCTGGGTTTAAACAGCGCCCAGGTTGATGACCCGGAGCGGGGTCTGAGTTTTATGTCTGATGGTCCGCTGGACATGCGCATGGATCGCAGCGCTGGGGAACCAGCCGCAGCCCTGCTAAACAGGATGTCGCCTGCCGAGATTGAGCAAATGCTTTTCGACTACGGTGACGAGCGGTGGGCAAGGGCGATCGCAAAGAGAATTGTTGAACGAAGAAAGACTCGCCCCCTGCGAAGAACGGGCGATTTAGTGGAATGCGTGCTTGAAGCTATACCGCCTCGATCAAGGGATAAGCGAATCAATCCCGCTACACGCTCCTTTCAGGCTGTCCGCATCGTCGTTAACGGTGAGCTTGAAGGACTTGAAGAAGCGTTGCATGCTGCAGCAGCATCTTTGAGGCCGCAGGGAGTGCTTGCAGTACTGAGCTATCACTCAGGTGAAGACAGGATTGTGAAGCACGCGTTCAGAGATTTGAGCCAGGAAGGTTATGAGGAGATCACGAGAAAGCCGATTACGCCGACTGAGGATGAAGTCAGGCGAAATTCGCGTAGCCGCAGTGCAAAGCTGCGGACTCTTCGCCGCACCTAAACGGCACAAATAGACCAGGAAGGTCACCAAGGAGTCTCAGTATGAGCGCACTACCCCTACTAGAAGCACCAACGATCACAAGGCCGCAAAGGCCATTTCAGCGTCCCGGCGTATCGCCCCGGCGCAAGAGCGTTGCACGTCCGGTTGCACGCCCCAGGGCGTTGCCAAAGCAGCATGTTCGAGCGCTAGAGATTTTCACGGAACGCGCGCTCTTGTTCTGCGGCGTTGCAATTGCGACTTTCATGGTGAGCAGTCTCGTCGGTCATGTAATGGTAGAAAAATCCCGTCGCGACGGAATTGCCGCGCTCGCTCGAGTGCGCGAGGCGAGCAGGGCCGAGAATTTACTTCAGGAGCATGTATACGCTCTTGCGAATGACCAGGCGGTCCAAGCATGGGCGTTCCAGCACGGCTTTGTCGCTCCGGAAGACTCAATTAGGATCGCATCGGAGAAGACCCTTGTCGCGCGGCGCTAAGCCCGATCGAGTTCGCTGGCTGAATTTCAGCGTCATCTTCCTGTTCTTGGTTGCCGCGTTTAGCCAGGCCAAGGTGCAGGTCTTTGACCGCGATCACACACTTGCCCGTGCCCGCGAGACGCAGCGATTTGATATGTCCCGCGTCGAGTACGCCCGGCGCGGCTCGATCCTTTCGTCTGACGGAAAAGCTCTCGCTGAAGACGAAGACGCCTATGAGTTGGGCATCAATTTCGCCAAGGTGCCGCAAAGCGATGGGTTCTTTATGGATCTCTCCGCAGCGACTGGTATCCCAGCGACCGAGTTTTCCGAACTCGCTGCCTCCAAAGTGAAAACAAGCACCTGGAAGCAGGAGATGAGCGCTCAGCAAGCCAAGGCGGTCGGGCAAGTTAAGAACGATTGGCGCGCCGATGGTCTCTCCTTATCGCGAACAGCGAAAAGGGTCTATGCCCTCGGGCCAGGAGCTGCCGGAGTGGTTGGCGCCATACGAGAAGGCAAGCCAGTGTCTGGCCTGGAATCCGCGGAGAATCGAGTGCTGGCTGGAAGCGACGGAAAGACCATTGGGCTCCTAGACCGCACCGGCGCGTTTCTGCCGATGCGCATTGAAGCTGGCAGCATTGCCAAGGTGGACGGCCTTCCGCTCCTTACAACGATCGACAGTGGTCTCCAAGAGCTTGCGTCAGGAGTGATCAAAGAGGCTGTGACCAAATACAATGCCGACAGCGGTGTAGTCATCATCATGGATCCCAAGACGGGTGATGTGATCGCCATGTCCAACTACCCAACGTTCGACCCAGGCGTTTTCGCGAACGTGGCTGCTGCCGAAGAGCGGACGAGCGACATCAACACGACCATTCAAGAGCGATTCGAACCTGGATCCATGTTCAAGATCCTCACCCTGGCGAAAGCAATCGATGAGGGTGTCACCAGCGCGAACGACAGGATCTACTGCAGCGGCCAGATGTCGGTCGCCGGTAGCAAGCCTTTTCATTGCGACAAACACGAAACGCACGGCAGCGTTACTCCGGAAATGGCGATCGCCGAAAGCTGCAACATTGCCGCTGCCAACTGGTCATTGCGAATTGGATATGGCGACATGGTTTCCTACATCAAGCAGCTTGGGCTTCTGAAACCAACCAGGGTTGGCTTGCCTGGCGAAGTCCATGGCCAATTTCGTGAGAACGAGCCAGCATGGAAGCTTCAGCTCGCGCATGTAGGGTTTGGTCAGTCCATTACGGCAACGCCGATAGGCCTTTGCAGCGCCTTCACGATGATCGCAAATGGCGGCGTGCGAATGCAGCCAAGATTGGTTCAGAAAATCGGCGCGACCCCGAATCCGACGAAATCTCTCGGGCGAGTCGTAAAGCCCGAAAGCGCAGAGTTCGTTCGTCATTGCATGGAAGCAGTCATTCAGAGCTCAAGCGGCACTGGAAAGACCCTTCAAGTTCCGGGCTATCGCCTGGCTGGCAAGACTGGAACCGCCCAGAAAATTGGCCCACATCAGACGGGGCATGTGGCGAACTTCGTGGGCTTCGTGCCAGCCGTCGATCCCAAAGCCGTTGTGCTCGTGATGATTGACAATCCAAAGGGCGCGGTGTATTACGGCGCGCCTGTCGCGGGTCCCTGCTTCCAGAAGCTCGCGAAAGGTGTGATCCGCCGCTTCAATATCCCGCCGACTGAAGGCATCGTGCGAAAGGAGGTCCCCGCGCCTCATAATGTTAAGGTCGCAAGCGTAGGTCCCGATCCGAAGGTTAGCGTCAGTCAATGACCGTTGCCAAACTTCTTGAAGAATCCGGCGTTACCCCCGAAAGTCTAAGCGGCGATGCCGTTGTCTCGGCACTTACCGCCGACTCGAGAAACGTTGAATCAGGCGCACTTTTCGTCTGCATGCCGAGCGGCAGTACGGACTCCCACAGGTTTATAAAGTCAGCCGTCGAAAACGGGGCGGTTGCCGTCCTGACCCATACACAATATGGTTTCGAAACGGCCAAGGCGGCTGGCGTGTGCGCTGTTCATATTCCAGTCGAAGCTCATCGATTTCAGGATTCCCTCTGGATGCTCGCCAAGACGTTCTTCGGAAACCCGACCGGTGCCATGCAAGTCGTTGGCGTCACCGGCACTAACGGTAAGACGACGACGGCGTGGATGCTGCGCGACATGTGCGGCTCAATGGGTGTACGCTCGGCATACCTGGGCACTCTGGGCTTTCACCTTCGCGGGGAAGCACGCGGCCTTGAGAACACAACCCCGTTCGCCATCGACTTGAACCGCATGCTAGCAGAGGCAAGGGATTCTGGCATCTCTTCGCTCGCCATGGAAGTCAGTAGCCACGCCCTAAAAGAGCGCCGTAGTGACGGTGTGGAATTTGACGCCGCAGTTTTCACAAACCTGACCCAAGACCACTTGGACTACCACGGCACTATGGACGACTACGAAGCATCTAAACGCAGATTATTCGAAGAGCTTCCCAAGCAAAACAAGAAGGCGTTCGTTGGCGCGCTGAATACGGACGATCCAGTTGGCGCGCGATGGGCAGACACCCTGGAATGCAAATTGCTCACCTTCGGTCTATCGTCAGGTGAGCTGCGCGGCTTGCCAACCGAAGTCACTCTTGATCGGATTTCGATGAGATTAGGCTATCAGGGTAGGAACGCCGAGATTGACGTTCCCCTTGGAGGGCTTTTCAACGTCCAGAACTGCATGAGCGCGGCAGGCGGTTTCATTGCATTGGGGCACGATCTGGAGACAACCGCTACCGCTCTGTCAAAGGTGAGGCCGGTGCCAGGGCGTTTTGAGTCCGTTCCCAATGACCAAGGCATCGGCGTCATCGTCGACTATGCCCATACGCCCGACGCGCTCGTTAAGCTCCTCGAATCAGCGCGGATGCTGAAACATCGGAAGATCATTACCGTGTTCGGATGCGGCGGCGACAGGGATGCTGGAAAGCGCCCCAAGATGGCCAAGGCGGTCAGCGATAACTCCGACGTGACTGTCGTCACCAGCGACAATCCGCGAACAGAAGATCCGGAAAGCATAATTCGTCAGGTAGCGGCGGGGCTTCGACCCGGCAGCAATTCTGTTGAGATCGTGGATCGAAACGAAGCCATCGCTCACGCCATTAGCCTTGCGTCTCGCGGAGACGTCGTTGTGATAGCAGGGAAGGGCCACGAGAACTATCAGATCATCGGCAAGACCAAGTATCCAATGGATGACCGAGAAATGGCCCGCGCGGCTTTGGAAGGCAAAGCATGACGCCCATGAGGCTAAGGGAGCTCGCCCAGATAGTAGGTGGTGAGCTGACTGGCGCCGGCGACTCCATGATCACAGGATTCGCTCTCGACCACCGCGAGATCAAAAAAGGCGACCTATTTATCGCAGTACGCGGCAGCCGAGTGGATGGCCATGAGTTTGCTGCGGGAGCCTTCAAATCTGGAGCCGTTGCTGCTTTGGTCGAACGGCAAATCAATGGGCCATTCGTGCTCGTTCATAACGTCGTTGCGGCCCTCGCAAAGCTTGGCGTTCACTTCCGATCCAAATTCCAAGGACCGGTCGTCGGCGTTACGGGAAGTGCTGGAAAGACGATCACAAAAGAATTTATTGCTGCGGCGCTCTCGCCCTTAGGGCCCGTGCTCAAAACCGAGGGCAATCGAAATACGGAGTACACCGCGCCCCTGCTCTGGACAGAACTCGCGCCAGAGCATCGTGCCGTAATCGTTGAGATGGCAATGCGGGGGCTCGGCCAGATCAGCCACCTTGCTTCTTTCTCAAAGCCAACTATTGGCGTCGTCACCAACGTGGGCTACTCACATATCGATTTAGTAGGTTCTAAGGACGCTGTCGCGCGCGCAAAGGGCGAACTGCTCGAATCACTGCCCGAAGATGGCCTCGGAGTCGTTTGGCACGAAGACGACTATCGTGATTTTCTGAAGAGAAAGACGAAGGCACGGGTTAAGACTTTTGGATTTTCGCAGGATGCTGACTGTTCGATCACCCAATACAGCGCTGACAGTTGGCATGGTTGCTCAGTTCAAGGCATCGTGAATGGCCAGCAGTGGCAAGCATCGCCAAGGGCTGTCGGCAGGCACATTGCCCTAAACACTTCTGCCGCTGTGCTAGTGGCTGCGGGGGCTGGCGTCGACCCAACTGAGGCGGCAAGCCAAATCGCCACTGCAACTATCCCACCGATGCGAATGGAAATACGCGAACTGAACGGCGCCACTGTGGTTCTTGACGCCTACAATGCCAGTCCTTCAAGCATGGTTGCCGCCATTGAAACGCTGGCATCGCTGCCATCGAAGGGAAGGCGCCTAGTGGTTATCGGCGAGATGAAGGAACTCGGCGAGTTCTCCGCTGAGGGCCATCGGCAAGTAGGTGAAGCCCTTAGGGAGTACAAGATCGATGAAGCGATCTTCTTGGGAGAGGACACGGTGAATTCATACGACGCCTTTTCCGGCGTGAAGCGACTTATGGCCGAAAGCCTATCCGATGTGACTAGATTTCTTGAACGTCTCCAACCGGGAGACACTGTTCTCATAAAAGGTAGCCGTGCGATGCAACTAGAAAGGGCGCTCGAGCCGCTAATAGGTGCGCTGTTATGAACGAAAATACGGACACCCTGATGCTTCTGTCACTGGTGTTTTGGGTCGCCCTGGTGGCAGCGGCAATCCTTGCCCTTCCCGTTTACCGCACTCTGCTTGCAATGAAGTCTCGGCAAATCGTGAGCGAGTATGTCCCTGAGCACGCGAGCAAACAGGGAACGCCAACAATGGGCGGCATCATGATCGTATTAGGCTTCCTCGCCGCCTGCGGCTACATCCAGTTAAGTGGTTTTGTAAACGGACCCGTCATGCCCGCAGCGATGCTGCTTTGCGCCGGCTTCGCCCTCATTGGCTTCCTCGACGATTTTGTTGTTCCTAAGCTCATGAAAGGGAAGCGAGGTCTTGGCTGGAAGCAAAAGCTCCTTCTTGAACTGGTTATCGCGGGTGGTGCAGCCGCGTGGATGCGGCACGGTGTGTTCGGCATGGGCGCCGCTCTGGCTATCTTTGTCATCTTGTTCTTCGCCAACGCCTACAACTTTGTCGATGGCATGGATGGTCTAGCTGGGACGATCCTGATACTGCTTGCGGGGGGACTAGTTGGGCTTGGGTTCATTGAGTTTAGGCAAGACGTCCTCCTCATCATTTGCGTCGCCCTTATCGGAGCGGTCATTCCGTTCCTTTTTCTGAACGCGCCACCCGCGAAGATCTTTATGGGCGATGTCGGCGCGCTGCCAATTGGAGCTGTTCTGGGGCTTGTCGTGAATGAAATGATCCGGCCCGGCGTCGTCAAGATTCCAGCGCACTCCCTGTCTGCGCTAACCATCCAGCCGGCGCACCAACTAGCGACAGCCTTGCAAAATTCCATACCGCTCATCGTGATCAGCATGGTGATGGTCATCGAGCTGGTTCCTGTGCCGTTGCAGGTGGCGTCCGTCAAGCTCTTTAAGAAGCGTCTGTTTCCCATGACCCCAATTCACCATGCCTTTCAAAAGGCTGGTTGGCCGGAGTCACGCGTCGTTTGGTTCTTCTGTCTCACGCAGCTACTCTTGGTCGCCGTTGCTCTTTCCATTGCCGCTGCCCATTCGGTGGTCCCGCGTTGAAGGTCGCGGTCCTTGGATTGGGCCGCTCCGGAGTTTCCGCTGCCAAGGCGGCGCTCTCTTTTGGTGATCAACCTGAGGTCTACGACCAAGGCTCTGGTGATTCTCCAGCAAGAGTAGCGGCCAAGAAGGAACTCACGGACCTAGGAATAGCCGTTCACGATGGGTGGTCGGGTTCTTTCATCGAGGACACAGTGATCACTTCGCCCGGAGTGCCTCGAACCAACGCCAAGCTCATTAAGGCGGTGGCAGCGGGGAAGAAGGTGATCTCCGAGGTCGAATACGCCTACCGCATCTCGAAAGCGCCAATCGTCGCGATCACCGGCACAAACGGGAAAAGCACGACGACGGTGATGACTTACCTGTGCCTTAGGGCTTGCGGAGAAAGGGCAACGCTCTGCGGCAATATCTATGGTTCTGGCTTCGAGGAGGTGCCGCTAACGGAAGCAGCAGCGAAAGCAGGCGCCAATGAAGTGTTGGTAGCCGAAGTCAGTAGCTTCCAACTTGAATGGGTAGACCAGTTTAGGCCCGTCTCTGCAGGAATCACAAATGTATGGCCGGACCACCTGGACCGTTACGACGGCTCTATGGCCGACTATGCCACTACCAAGCAACGCATCTTCGCAGCGCAGGGCCCGTCGGATTTCGCCGTGATAAGAGCCAACGATCCCGTGGTGAAGCCGCCTCACGGCCATGGCTCTCCACATATCCTAACCTTCGGTGCGAATGGTGAACATGCCCAGGTGACACTAGATGGGCTGCGCATCCTTGGCAATCAGATCGCCGCAAAAGACTTACCTCGGCACGAGCCGCACAACCTGCTGAACTCTGCGATGGCATCTCTACTGGCCCTTGGTTACCTGCAATACCGGGCAACCTCTGAGAGCGAAAGCAACGCGGCGAGGATTCTCGAAGAGGCGAGCGAGTCGTCATCCAATTCGCGCTCAGAAGCAAACGCGAGCACCGCGCAACTAGTCCTGCCGGAAGCCATTATCTCGGGTCTAAAGCAGTTCACCGGCTTATCTCATCGTATGGAATTGGTCGGAGAAAAACGCGGCGTCACCGTGATCAACAACTCAATGTGTACGAACATCGATGCGATCATTAAGTCCGCTTCAGGCGTACAGGGCCGAAAGCATCTGCTTATTGGCGGGATCAACAAGGGTCTCGACTTCAAGCCGCTCAAAAGCTACCTCGCTAACCACGATGACTCGGTGACGCTTTATGGTCGCGATGGCCAGCAGGTCAACGAAATGCTCGGCGGTGGCTGGCCAATTTTCGAAACTCTCCAGGAAGCGTTCCGTGGCGCAGCAAGACAAGCGCATCCAGGGGAAACGATCCTGTTAGCGCCAGGATGCGCAAGCATGGATCAATTCGAAGACTTCCGGGACCGAGGCAACGTCTTTAAACAGATCGCCATGGAGTGGCTTCAATCATGATCCGTCAATCACCTAATATCAGGCCGCTGTCCGTCGAAAAGCCACGAATTGCCGAGGCTAACCCAGCTACGCGGCGCTCTAAGAACTTCAAAGTGCTGGACCCAGTCCTCATGTTTCTGGGGCTTCTTGCTACAGCGATCGGTCTTCTCGTGATTTTTGACGCTGGCTTCGCACGTTCGATGCAAACACAGCGAGGAGTAGTCCCACGCGAGTTTCTTTCGCAGCTTGCCTTTTTGCCAATTGCAATTGCCGCTTCAGTGCTTCTTAGCTCTGTCTCCCAAGATAAGTGGTTGAAGTGGTCTAAGCCTCTTTGGCTCATTACAGTTGTTCTGCTGCTGGCGGTTATGGTTCCTAATCTTCGCTACGCAATGAATGGCGCGACGCGATGGATAAAGATTGGGCCGCTAGTACTTCAGCCTGCGGAGTTCGCGAAGATCACTTCTATCCTCTACATTGCTGGGGTCTTTGCAACACGCAAACCTTGGTCCAAGTTGCTTAAGCCGCCGAAACACTTCGCGGATTGGCTTGACCGTTTCGCAGTTCCAAAATTGTCCCGCGTGTTGCCCGCGATATGGATTCTGAGTTCGGTCGTTGTCATCGCGAAAGAACCTGACCTCGGCACAGCGGCAATTATTGCCGTCACTGCGTTCGCCATCTTTGCTGTTGGTGGTGCCTCGACTAAGTCGCTGCTGCTTTCGGTTGGTATTGCGCTTGTCGGCGTCGTTGTCCTGATCAAAATGGAACCCTACAGGGTCGCGAGGTTTGAAAACCATAACAGCCGCTGGAGCAACGAGAACATGGACGACACGGGTTACCAACTCGTCCAATCAGAGGTTGCAATGGCGAGCGGAGGAGCAACCGGCGTTGGCATCGGAGCTGGGCGTGCCAAGCATGTCCTGCCTGCTACGACCACAGACTTTATCATGGCAACGGTAGGGGAGGAGTTTGGTCTCCTAGGCTCGCTTATGGTTTTGGGCGTTCTTGGAGCGATAGTCCTTCGCCTTATTCAACTAGCGGCAAAAGCTAAAACACCATTCGCTAAATACGTGTTGTGCGGAGTGGCCTCGTGGTTTGCCATCCAAACCTGCGTGAATGTGATGATGGCAAACGGATCACTCCCGGCTATCGGAATACCCTTGCCTTTTATCAGCTCTGGCGGTTCAAGCCTTATCGCGCTTTGGATCGCGCTTGGTCTGTGTCAATCGGTGCTCGCACCACGCGTCGAAAAGGAGGCCAGTAGTGCGGCTAGCAATCACCGGTGGGGGCACCGGCGGCCACGTTTTTCCCGCGCTTGAAGTCGCGCGGTTAGCGCGAGCGCACGGACACGAACTCCTTTACCTTGGCTCGCTTCGCGGGCAGGAAGGCGCAGCGTGTCAGCGGGAAGGGATCGCATTCCAAGGCTTCAGCTCCGAACCTGTTTACAGTGTTCGCACTGCCCGAGGGATGAGGGCGCTGGCAAAGGCCCTGATAGCAACCGCAAGGGCCAGAACGGCCCTAAAGCATTGGAAACCTGACGTCCTCTTTTCTACCGGCGGCTACTCCGCTGCTCCGGTTGTGAATGCGGCAAGGATACTAAGAATCCCTTACGTGCTGCTCGAAGCAAACTCGGTTCCTGGTCGGTCCAACTTGATGTTCGCTAAACAAGCGAAATCTGTTGCCACTGTGTTCCGAAGCTTTGAGGCGAATTTCCCGGGCGCACATGTCGTGAGGACCGGCATGCCTATTAGGCAAGAACTGCGGGCAGCGGCTAAACTCGCGACGAATGGCTCGAAGCTGACAGTTCTAATCGTTGGTGGCTCTCAGGGCTCAGAGTTCCTGAACAAGGCTGTTCCGCAGGCGGCAGCCGAATTGCAAAGGGAGGACGTCGACTGGCTTCATGTTGCCGGAAAGGGCAACGACGCGAAAGTCGAGGCTGCTTTGAATGCCATGACAGCCACTCCCTGGAAGTCACATTACAAAGTTGTGCCTTTCCTGCAGGCGGAGGAGATGGCCAAGGCTTACGCAGAGGCTACAGTTGTCGTAGGAAGAAGCGGTGGTAGCCTGGCAGAATTAGCGTTATTCGGTGTCCCGTCTGTCCTCGTGCCCCTTCCTTCGGCGGCTGGCGACCATCAAACGCTAAATGCCGGGGAGTTCGTCGCGATGGGTGCCGCGACCTTACATCCTCAAGGGGCTTCGACGCCGAAATCCTTTGCCCAAGACATAGCGGCGTGGCTTGAAAACCCAGAGGGCCGAAAGAAAGCCCGCGAGGCTTTGAAAGCATTTGACGACCCGAAAGCAACGGACAAGATTCTAAAATTGATTGAAGAAGCAGCACGATGAGAAAAGCAGCCGAAATATCTACCGCTTTTGCCGATAGGGCTGCCATCAAGGGCCACAGCTCATTCTTCCTCGTTGGAATCGGCGGAGCCGGTATGAGCGCATTGGCGCGCATGCTGAAACATCGCGGCTTGGAAGTCCGAGGCACGGATTCCACCGAGTCGGAAGTGACTCACGCCCTAACCGCAGAGGGAATTGACGTGCGCATCGGCCATTCTGGTGATGGTTTAGGCGCCGGAGAGGCCGTCGTCCTTACGGACGCCATCGACCTATCAAGCTCTCCTGAAGTTCAGCGAGCAACACTATTAGGCTGTCCAATGTTTCGTCGATCCCAGGCTTTGGGCTGGGTTTTGGAGGGCCATAAGGTCATTGCCGTCACAGGGACTCACGGCAAGACGACCACTACAGGGATGCTCGGTTCTGCACTTAGAGAAGCAGGAATGGACCCGCTCATTGTCGTAGGAGCATCAGTTCCCGCATGGGGCGGTCCGGTTGTAGAGGGTGAAGGCCCTTGGGCAGTCGTTGAAGCCTGCGAAGCCTACGATAGCTTCCAATACCTCGATCCTACCATGGTGGTCCTGACAAACCTTGAACTGGACCATGTCGACTTCCACGGCAACTATGAGAACCTGCGTGCAAGCGTGGTTCGGTTTGTCGAGAAGGCGGATTGCCTGGTGTATTGCAGCGCGGATGAAGGCGCGCGGGAGGTTGCTTCTCTCGCTGGCGTAACGGCCACCGAGTACGCCCAGGAAGATTTCGGCGGAAAGCCCGCTTTGCCTGGCCTCCACAACCTGCTTAACGCGGCCGGCGCATTGATTGCAGCCACGCTCGCCGGAGCCGACAAGGACCTAGCCCGGCGCGGCATTCAGCGCTTCCTCGGCGCAGAACGAAGATTGCAGATTCTGCGCGAGAACCCGAAGGGGATTACAGTTGTTGATGATTACGCGCATCATCCGAGCGAGGTTGAAGCGAGCATCGATGCACTTAGGCAAAAATTCCCCGAGCAGAGGTTAGTTGTCGTCTTCCAGCCACACCTCTACAGCCGCACGGCAGGAATGATAAGAGAATTCGCTTCCGCGCTAAGCAAGGCCGATTTCGTCGCTATTACAGATATCTATCCGGCACGTGAAGAACCGATGCCCGGCATCAGTAGCGGACTCATCGCCGAGCTCATCACGAAGCCGGTGTTTTACTATCCAAGCCGCCACTTCCTCCCCGAGGCTCTCTATAACATCGCGAAGGGCGGAGATGTGGTTGTTGGCATGGGTGCCGGGAATATTGGCGAATTCGCTCCAACATTTTCCCGACTCATTGATGCTCACGAACGACCCGGTCGCAAGACCAAGGTGCTGGTGGTTTTCGGCAGCGATAGCGCGGAGCGCGAAATCTCTATTCACTCGGGCCGCGCCGTGCACAAGGCGTTACTTGCAAAAGGCTATGAAAGCCGGCTTCTTGACCTAACCGAATTGCTAATGACGGGTGGCAACCTCAGGGGTCTGCTTGGCGAAGAAAGGCCAGACCTTGCGTTTCTTGCCGTCCACGGTTCAAATGCCGAAGATGGCACGACTCAGGGGCTGCTTCAGACCTTGCACATCCCGTACACGGGCTCCAATTTGCTTGCGAGCGCCGTCTGCATGGATAAGCAAATGACCAAGCAGATTCTTGCCGCGCACGGTTTGC
>JBBQMJ010000033.1:0-14135 GCA_038328815.1 Fimbriimonadales bacterium
CAGGCATACCCTTTTGAGTTGGATCCGGTTCGCCTCCCGTTGTCGATTGCTGTGGAGGGTTCTGGGGAGTAGGGTCTGGCGTCTGCACGGGCTGCTGCGGCGCCTGTTGGGGTTCTTGCGCCGGCTGCTGCGTTGGCTGTTGGCTTGGGTCTTGGCCTTGCTGTGCGGTGGTGAAAACCGGCTGGTCCGGCCCAGTGGCCGGCGTGCCGGATTGTGAGGTATTGGCAGGCGCCTTGAGCGTCTCAGTTGAACTCGATTGGCCGTCCATTTTCGTGACTGTCCAACCGCCTTTCGCCACATCCTTTCCACCCTTTGAGGTGTCGATATTCAGATCAATGCGCTTCAGATCGGGTTTCGCTCCGTTTCGGGCTAAAGCCATAACGTTCTTAACAGCGCCCGAATCGTAGGTTAGGTAGACGATGTCGGTGCCATTCCAACCGACCTTGAAGTCAGCTGGTTGTGCCCCGGCAGACGTCTTTGAACCATGCGCGCCGGTGGCCTGGGTGCCGTTAGAATTCGGAGTTAGATGAAGAACGCTGCCCTCAAGTTTATAGGTACCCGCAACCTCCAGGCTCACGCCAAGCATGGTTTCCTTCATGCTCTGTTTGAACGTGCTGTCCGTGAACGTCATAGTTCCCGGCGTCTGACTGAGGGCGGAATACAACTGCCAGTCGCCCACGAGTGACGGAGCATGATGGCAACCCGCTAAGGACAAGCACAGCAAAGCGAGGAGTGTGAGCTTGCATGTGACGTTAGCCATAGAATGAGTATAGGGTACTCCTGGCAAATTTTCTAGGCCATTTGCTTCACTTGCGACGATTCTCAACACGCCAGACGAACCGCAAGCCTGACCAAACTTCGTCAACTGCGCACACTTTGTTGTCCACCAAGCCCGTTGGCAGGATGATCGTCCTAAGATCGTTCTCAGTGATGTCTGTTGGAACTTTCGAAGCCTTCTTGGGCCAGCAAATCCAGAGCCCGCCGTCTTGCTTGATACTGCGGGTCGCCTCATCCAAGGAAGTCAACAAATCCTCTTGCCAACTTACGAAGAGCAGCGCAACGTCGCACGGGCCACAGGCAACTTGGAGCGATTGCGGTTCCATTTCCCGCAGAGCATCTTCGATCGACTTGACTCCATGAAACAGCAAGTAACTGCTGCCAGGCTTGATGCCCAGCTTTTTGGGCAGTGGCGTTCCTGAGTAACCGGCCGGCGTTGCCATTAGATTTCGTAGATCCGTCGATACTTGTCATCCACATAGGAAAGCCAGGCGGACGCATCCATGGGTCTTCCAGTCACCTGAGTGATGAGTTCCTTGGGAGGCAAGGTTTTGGCCTTAGAATAAATCTTCTCGGTGAGCCAGGTTAGGATCGGCTCGAAGTCGCCTTTCGCCATAAGCTCCTCAGTGTCCTTTATATCCTTCGTGAGGCACTCCCAAACCTGAGCGCCGATAAGGTTGCCCATGCTGTAAGTGGGGAAGTAACCGAACATGCCCCGAGACCAATGCACGTCCTGCAGACAGCCCGACGCCGCGTCCGGAGGCGTCAAGCCCAGGTATTCCGAGTATTTGGCATTCCAAGCTTCTGGTAAATCTTTGACTTCCAGCTTCTTCGTAATCAAATCTGATTCCAGCTCAAAACGCACTAGGATATGCAAGTTGTAGGTGAGCTCGTCCGCGCCAACTCTGATCAACTCTGGTTGGACCTTGTTGATGCACCGGTGAAAGTCAGCGACTAAAACCGCATCGAGCTGCGGAAATGCGCCTTGAAGGACAGGCAGGAAATGGGACCAAAAGCCCTTGCTCCTGCCGACGATGTTTTCCCACGTTCTAGATTGGCTCTCATGAACTGCAAGCGAAATTCCACCTGCAAGCGGCGTGCGGTCCCATTTTCTAGGAGATCCCTGCTCATACAGTCCGTGCCCCATTTCGTGGAGGGAGCTTGATAGGATGCCCTTGACGTGGTTGCTCGGCCGCGTCGTCATGCGCACGTCGGCCATGGATAGGTTCACGCAGAACGCGTTAAACCCAACATCAAGCCGGCCGCAATCATAGTCGTAGCCAATTCCCGACGTTATCTCTTGAGCGACGTCTCTTAGGCGGGCGGACTCCCAGTCGCCAATCAGAAGACTGTCGTCAATCTTACGGCCACGTTCACCAATCTCCTTGACCAGCCCGACGATTGGCGCTTTGATCGTCTCAAACATTCCGGCGGCATCGGCATGCGTCGCACCAAGTTCAAATAGATTGATCAGAGCGTCGTAAGGATGCTTCTCGTAACCCAGGTGCCCAGTCATCTCGATCGAAAGGTCTACAAGCTCCTTCAGATATGGCTCAAGTAGTGAGAAATTTGATCCAGCCTTGGCCCGTTTCCAGACTTCGTAGGCGTCTGATCCGACGCGCGTCCGCCTTTCCATTAAATCTGGCGGAAGCTTCGTGTAGACGTCCAGGTCGCGCTGAAGAGCGGCGACCATAGCTGAATCCTCTTCGGTTTCGGGCCGCGCATGGCTGACAAGATTCAACACCTTGTCCGAAACAAGCTGCTCGTGCGCCATGCGACTCAGGATTGCCACCTGAGCAGACCTTGCCTCTGCTCCAAGTTTTGGCATGAAGATTTGGCGGTCCCAGTTCATTAGCGAACCAGCGGCCCGCAAGGCATTGATGTCGGAGAAAGCTGCTTTGAGCTCGTCTAGCGCAGGCATGGTCAGAGTTTATCTGCAACTGGCCGCCAGGGACTTTAATGAGTCGTCGCCGAAGTCGATGTAAAATTGATATGTGGCAGCTTTCGGGCGTAGGTTTGGAATGTACATTCTCGGAGCGTTGCTTCTGGGTGTCTTGTTTTTTGTGGTAGTTGGAATTCAAGCAGCGGTGCGTGCCGACTCTCTGCCAATTCACCGCATTTTGATCAATGAATTCGATTCGTCACAAACGCTATGCGACCTCTTGGCTATTCTCTCCCTCATAACATCGCGCACCCGGAAGGTCCTAGAACATGGCATTAAGCTCGCCTTTGGTGGAGCGTTAGGAATTTGCGGCATTGGCTTGGCGTTTCACCTAGGAATTCCATACGCCTGGGTCTTAACTGGGCTGGCGCTGCTAGCTCTTCGTCCCATGGCAGATTGGAAATTTCCAATAAGACCGATAGCGTTCGAACTCTAGGAGACGCTTGCCGGATTCTCGGCCAGCGCGGCCAGCGCTGATGTGAAATGCTCGAACTCTTGTTCCTGAAACATCGCAAAAACCACCCGATTAATGCTGGTGCTTGGGTTTTCGTTTATCCAGGCGGCGACAGTGTTTGTCGCAATGACGCTCGCCCTAGAAATGGGGAAGCGGTAGATGCCTGTTGAGATGGAGCAAAAGGCAATGCTCGAAAGCGATCGGTTCGAAGCTTCGACCAAGCAGTTTCGATAACACCGACTCAAAACCTCAGGCTCCTTGGAAAGCCCACCAAACCAGATAGGCCCTGGCGTATGAAAGATATGCTTGTGTCGCAGGGCATGGCCCTGGGTGACGACGACTTCGCCTGAACGACAGCCATGAGGCGACAAGATTTTGAGCTCTTCAACCAACGCCTTACCGGCAGCAAGATGAATGGCGCCATCGACGCCTCCACCGCCTCGCATTGCATTGTTTGCGGCGTTGACGATCACATCAACGTCCTGTTCGAGAACGGATCCTCGTACTACCTCTATCACCGTCTGGTTGATAGCCAACATTTATAGTCTTATATATGGCCCTATGACAGCCGTTTGATACAATTTTCTTTTACAGCTGGCCACTCGTCATTGATGATCGAATATATGGCCGTGTTACGGATGTATCCATCAGGCATGATGGAGTGCTTTCTTAGGATCCCCTCGAACTTGGCGCCGAGCTTTTCTATTGCAGCCCGACTGTGCAGATTGCGCTCGTCGGTCTTCAGTTGCACGCGGTGACAGCCAAGGGTTTCAAATGCGTGTTGCAACATCAGCATCTTGCATTCAGGATTCACCCGAGTGCCCTGGTAGGCCCGGCCGATCCACGTTGAACCTATTTCGAGGGTGCGATGCTCTAGCTGTATCTCCATATAGCTCGTATGCCCTACGGGCCCATCAAGCTCTTTATGCACAATGGCAAAAGATACGGCTGGCGTCTGCATCCGATATCGAATGTACTCTCGGCACGCATCCTCAGTAGCCTCAGTCGGAGTGCCTCCCGCGAAGAAGCCAAACATATCGCGGTCAAAATGCTTTGCAAGACCCGCCGCGTGACTAAAGCGCAACGGCTCCAAGCGAACTGTCCCGCCTTCAAGGATTACTGGCAGGACTTCAAAGGCGGCGACGTTAGAGGTCGTAAATCTCCTTGTATTTGGCGGTCAGGCCAGCTAGATAGTCGTCGGCGCTGATTGGTTTGCCCGTCACCTTCATGACCAATTCCTTAGGCGTGTAATAGCATCCCTTCGAATACATATTCTTTTGAAGCCATCCCAAGATTGGCTCAAACTCGCCCTTGGCAATCAGAGCATCGGTATCGCCCACGTCCTTTTGAAGGCATCGCCAAATTTGATAGCTCAACAAATTGCCCATAGAGTAAGTGGGGAAGTAACCGATGCTACCGCCGGACCAGTGGACATCCTGCAGACAGCCTTCGGAATCGGTGCTCGGCGTGATGCCAAGATATTCGGTGTACTTTGCGTTCCAAGCTTCCGGCAAGTCTTTGATGGCAAGCTTTTTGGTGAGCAGATTGCACTCGAGCTCGTAGCGCGTCATTACGTGCAAGTTGTAGGTCATCTCGTCGGCCTCGACTCGGATGAACGAAGGCTCGACCTTGTTGATAGCGCGATAGAAAGTGTCGATCTTGAAAGTATCAAGGGCAGGAAACTTGGCCTGAAGATCAGGGAGGAACCGTTGCCAGAAAGCTTTGCTTCGGCCCACAATGTTCTCCCACGTTCTGGACTGACTCTCGTGAAGGCCAAGCGAGACACCACCCGCTAACGGCGTGCGATCCCACTTTTCGGGCGATCCCTGCTCGTACATTCCGTGCCCCGCCTCATGCAGCGTTCCGAAGATGGCTGAACCTATATAGGGCTTGTACCTCGTCGTGAGACGCACGTCATTCACTGACCAGCCCGTGCAGAATGGGTGGGCGGCGGTGTCTTGACGACCCCGGTCGAAGTCGAAGCCGATGGACCGAGCCAACATCTCCGTAAATTCGCTCTGCTTGGTTTCGTCCCAGTCACCATAGAGCTTGGAATCGTCAATTTCGGGCTTGGCTTGAATTGCCTTGACCATCTCGATGCTTGGCCCCTTGAGGGTTTCAAACATCCGCGTGCAGTCGGCGGCCGTAGCGCCTTCCTCGTATTGGTCAAGGAGGGCATCGTAAATGTTGTCCTTGTAGCCCAGGTACTCAGCTTCCTGACGCGCGATGTCGAACATGCGCTCAAGCAGTGGCGCAAAGCTATTGAACTCATTTAGGGCTCTGGCTTTCACCCACTGCTCGTGGGCAAGTGAGGAAAGTCGCGACTTCTCGGCGACGAGGTCAGTCGGAATCTTGGTTGCCAGGTCTAGGTTGCGCTTGGTCACCCGAAGCATCGCTACGTCGTCGCCTTCGGCTTCCTTTGCCGAGAGGTCGACGAGCTTGCGCGTCTCGTCGTCCACGAACAATTCGTGCTGCATCCTGCTCAAGATGCCCACATGCTCGGCTCTTGCCTCGCCGCCACCGGGGGGCATGAGAACCTGCTGGTCCCATTCCATCATTGAGAGCGCGGCGGTAAGCGCGTTCAGGTCCGCAAGGCGGTTCTTGAGCTTTTGGAGGTTCGTCGATGAACCAGTCGGTGCAGTGGCTGCCATGACTCTAGTTTACGGGGTTTTTGTGGGCAAGTGTTCCGTGACTGGAGGCAGTATCAACACATCCGTCTTGGGAAGCCAACCGACCGTGCCATCAGAAAACAGCGTCAGGAGCCATTTGCCATCGATAGGTAAGACCTGAAAACCCTGGTCCGGTTCTCTGGTCCAATAACGGGCTGACTCAATGCTTGGATCCGCGTAAACGGGCCCAAAATGAAGACGCTTAGCGTACGAAACATCTCCCAATGTTGCGGACGTCTCGGCTATCTTCGCCAGGTTTTGCTCAAGCAAGACAGTTTTCAACTCAACGCGATCTTTTTCAAGACCTTGCTGATTCTTGACAAGCTCGCTCTCAATTGATGCTAGCTTCGCATTCGCCCGTTCAAGGTCGGACATAAGATCTTGAAAGGATTTCTCCTGGCAATTCGAGGAATTCGCGTCGGAAAAAACCATGCCCGTCGCGTAATACAAAGTGGTCGGGGCCAGCTCGTTGGGGTCTTGGCTGGCAAGTTGCTTCCAAACTATCGTAACGCAACTTGGATATCCATTCGTTGAGCGTCCTTCAGAACCTACTCGTTTCCCTGCCTCGGACGTTTGCTTTTCAAGGCTATCGATGGTTCGCTTAACCGCGTTGATTGCGGATGGGCCATCTTTCAAAGCAGCCGCCTGTCGTTTTGAATCCGCGGTCAAACTAAGCTCTCGTTGGGTTAGGACGTGTGATCGTTCCTTTATCAGTTTGAGCCAGGCTTTGCTGGTCGCAGGCGTTGGCCGGCTTACGTCAACCCCCAGGGAAATAGCGTAAGTTACGGTAGCAACGCTGCGAGGCAGCAGGACAAAACTCTTAAAGCTTGCGTTGTCATGGCGTCAACGAGACTTACTATAACAAGAAAGTGTAATCACATCCTGAGATTTCCCCTAGCTAGGTCCCACTGAGGCCAGCTTAACGAGTTGGCACGGATTCTTTTGCATTAGTAGGGCCACACGCGACTGTCATTCTGGAGCGGAGCAGAGGCGAAGCGATAGAATCTGCCCGAGGTCTCTTGTTCCGACGTTGAGCCGCCCGCATCCGGACCGCATGCCCGGAAGCTGTGGCAGGGGGCAGATCCTATCGCTTTGCTCCAGGATGACAATCTGGGAGAAAGGCTCTAATCCGTCACAATCGGGTCGAAAACCGGACGCGAATCGGCGTGAATACCCGTCACAATTAAAGGGTGGCCGTTCGCAATTCCGCGAGCAAAGTCATCCGCAACCCCGCCTCATGGACGCCCGCTTTTGTCACATTCATAACCACACCGAGTACAGCCTCCTCGATGGCGCAAACCGAATTCCCGACATGGTCGGGCGCGCGAAGGAACTCGGAATGGAATCGCTCGCGATCTCCGATCACGGCGTTATGTTTGGCGTCATGGAGTTCTACATGGAGTGCAAGGCGGCTGGGATCAAGCCGATCCTTGGCGTGGAAGCTTACGTCGCTCCCAAGGGCATGCTCAAAAAGACGGGCAGGGAAGAGAACGAAACCTACCACCTGCTGCTGCTTGCCAAAGACCTCGAGGGCTACCGGAACCTTTGCAAGCTAACTTCCATCGCCGCGCTGGAGGGCTATTACTATAAGCCGCGTATTGACCACGACCTTCTGCGCAAGTATTCGAAGGGCGTGATGGGCACCAGCGCGTGCCTTGGCTCCGAAGTCTGCCAGGAGTTGCTGAAAGGCAATTACGACCAAGCTCAGTACATCGCGGGCATGTACTCCGAGATCTTTGGGGAAGGCAACTTCTTCATCGAACTACAAGACCATCGGCTGCCCGAACAGGCAGCAATCAAAGACAACCTGATCAGGATTTCAAAGGAGCTCAAGCTACCCCTTGTGGCCACCAACGACGCGCACTACCTGTGCAAGGGCGACTCCCACAGCCACGACGTGCTTCTATGCATCCAAACCGGCGCCCTTGTCGCGGACGAGAAGCGGATGAGGTTTCAGACGGAAGAGTTTTATCTGAAGTCGCCTGATGAAATGGCCAAGCTCTTTGGCGATACGCCGGAGGCGGTTGAGAACACGCTAGGCATTGCGGAAATGTGCAATGTGGAACTCGGCAAGCAAAGGGCAGCGATGCCGGAGCCGACGTTACCAGAAGGCGAGACTTCTCGAAGTTATCTCCGCAAGCTAGCGACGGAGCAGCTTGCCAAGCGGGTTGCAAATGCCGACGAACGAGCTTTAGAGCGGCTTAACTACGAACTTGAAGTCATTGAGAAGACTCACTTCGAGGACTACTTCCTGCTCGTCCGTGAATTCGCTGAGGCAACCAGGGAGCGGGGAATCTACTTCGGCGTTCGAGGCTCCGCGGCCGGGTCTTTGGTTTCCTACTGCATCGGCATCACGGATGTCGACCCGCTGGAATACGACCTGACTTTCGAGCGCTTCCTCAATCCTGAGCGCGTGTCGATGCCTGATATCGACATGGACTTCGAAGACGCTCGGCGTGATGAGATCATTAAGTGGGTTACGGAGAAATACGGCGCTGACCACGTCGCTCAAATTGTCACTTTCGGAACGCTAGGCGCCAAAGCGGCAATCAAGGACTGCGGACGTGTGCAGGGCTATTCACCGCAAGAGACAGACAGGCTTTGTAAGACGATCCCAACGCTTCCTGGCTGGTCGATTGACAGGGCGTACAAGGAGATCGTCGAGTTTCGGCAGATGGTGGACGCCGACCCGCGTTATCAGAGCCTGGTCGAGACGGCAAAATCCGTGGAGGGAATTGCTCGACATTCAGGCGTGCATGCTGCGGGCGTCGTTATCAGTAAAGACCCGCTCATGGAGTACGTGCCGCTCTATAGAGGCAACGAAGGCCAACCGGTCACCGCTTTTGAGATGGGAATCCTTGAGAAGATCGGCCTTCTCAAGATGGACTTTCTGGGCCTTTCCAACCTTACGGTCCTTGCCCGCGCTGTCGAGAACATCAAGAAAAACCACGGCATCGACATCGACGTCAAGAACTTGCCTGATGGCGACGCGAAAACCTATGACATGCTCGCCCGCGGCGAAACAACGGGCGTGTTCCAGCTAGAAGGCGGAGGCATGACCCGCTACGTGCAGCAGCTCAAGCCAGCTAGCGTAAGAGAGCTTGCCGCTATGGTTGCGCTTTATCGACCTGGGCCAATGGAGCACATACCGCGCTTCATCGATACCAAGTTCGGCCGTCTCAAGCCGACTTACTTGGACGAGCGGATGAAGCCAATTTTGGAGGAGACCTACGGGGTCATCGTTTACCAGGACCAGGTCCTGAAGCTCGTCCAAGCCCTCGCAGGATTCTCGCTTGGCAAGGCGGATATTTTGCGTCGCGCCATGGGTAAGAAGGACGCCAAGGCGATGGCCGAAATGAACGCAGAGTTCTTGGCCGGCGCTGAAGCCAATTCCGTTACCAAAGCCAGCGCCGATAAGGTTTGGGAGTTGCTCCTTCCGTTCGCAGGTTACGCCTTCAACAAGGCTCACGCTGTTTGCTACGCGCTGTTGGCCTACCAAACGGCCTGGCTCAAGGCGAACTATCCGGTTGAGTACATGGCGGCGCTGCTGGCTGCCTATCGGTCGAAGGAAGACCGAGTGGTCGCGTGCATTGAAGATTGTCGCCGCCAAAAGATTCCTATCCTTCCGCCAGATGTAAACGCTTCTCAAGCCGACTTCGCGATCGAGGAATATCACTCACCGAAGGGCATTACTGGCGCGATACGATTCGGACTTGTCGCCATCAAGGGTTTGGGTGAGGGCGTGGTGGAAGCCATTATTCGCGAGCGGGAAGAAAACGGTCCCTATTCTCACCTTTATGAATTTTGCGAGCGCACCAAGGAATTTGGTGTCAATCGGTCAGCCGTCGAAGCTCTAATTCGATCTGGGGCTATGTCCGCTATCGACAAGAACCGAAACAAGCTGCTGGCCGTCGCTGAGGCAGCTTTAGCGTTCGCGGAAAGCGCCACGAGAAACCGTCTGGCTGGCCAGGTCTCCCTCTTTGGTGAAGGTGAGGGCCCGGAGGTCACCCATTACCCGGTGCTCCCAGAAGTAGACATCTCTTCGCGAGGCGAAACGCTGGCGATGGAGAAAGAGGTGCTTGGCATCTACGTCTCGGACCATCCCCTGCGCGGGCACGAGCGAATCGTTCAGACATCCAGCACCCACAGTTGCGTATCTATCGCGGAGTTGGATGAAGGGGTACACGTAAAGATTGCAGGGGTCGTCGCCGCCCTGCGGACCATCATTACCAAGGCGAAGGGCGAGAAGATGGCGACCCTTGTTATCGAAGATTTCACAGGTCAGGCAAGCGTAATTTGTTTCCCGGCAACTTACGCGAAGTTTGGAAGCAGCCTGGTGAAGGATCAAGTCGTACAGGTCAGCGGAACGGTCATGCACCGCGAGCGGCCCGGGAATGGTGGCGAGAAGACCGTTGAGATCCGGCTTGAGGACGTGCGCCCTTTAGAAGCAGCGCTTGATCTGAAGTTTGATGCCGAGGTCGACGTCGCCGGCACGGTTGAAATTCGCGTGAGAACGGCAACCGCTCAGCAGATGCAGGCTCTGAAGCAGATTATTGATACACATCCTGGCACCTACGCGGTCGCCTTACAGGTGCTGCCTCTCGAAGACTACGTCCCGATCCCGATCGGCCACGTTGATCCATCCAACGGGTTCGCGAAGGAAGTTCAGGACCTGCTAAATCGGGCGGACGTTAGGATAGAGCACCGCGATCATGCGATGTTGGTTCCTGCGTAAGATTGTAGCCACGAGGTGAATTCTCTCTGCATCCGGAACGCCGGTAAGAACGAGGTTGTTTCATTTTTGCCGCCCCTCCTCGGATCGTCATCCCGACCGTAGCAATAAAAGGCGAAGTGGAGGGATGACAAGGTCGGATATGGGTGACAGAACGAACTCGTCTACACAAAGCGCCGGCAAGAGAGGCGGCTCAAAAACCATTGTAAGATTACCGGTGGAGGTGCTCTATGAAACTCATAGGCATGTTATGTCTCGCGGTGGTGGTTTGTGCCGGGTGCAACTACGAGACGGTGCTCAATCAGCCGTATCTTACGGCCCGGCAGGAATCTGCCTTTCTACTCTCATCCCAACACATCGGGACCGAAATTCACGCAACTGCTGAACAAGAGCGGCAGTGGGATGATTCCTTCGAATGGTACGTTGACAACGTGAACAAGGAATTCCCGTTGGGCCGAAGATCGCCTAGCGAGGACGAAATCGCAAAGGATAGGGCCTTTGCGGACAAGGTTCTTAGCTACGCGACTGACCTGCAACGGCAGCGACTCGTCGAACTTGGCTTGCAAGACCTGGGCTACAGCGCCTTTGCAAAGAAGGATGTCCAGGCGCAGCTAATGCTCTCGTCCCAACAGGCGGACGAAATAAACCAACTGGTTGAAAGAGCCAACGCTAAGACTCACAACCTTGCGCTCGAGGTCAAGGAGTTTATTCATAAAGAAGATGCCCTGGAAAAGCTGCGCAAAGACGGAGATTCCAAGCCGACGGCGGCAGAAGAAGCTCAGACAACTTTGCTTCAACAGCGGTGTGAGAATGTTTCGCGGGAGGTGATAGAGACTAAGAACTCAATTGTCCTTGCGCTGTCTGACGAGCAGTTCACTTCCTGGAAGAAGATGGTTGGCGCTCCGTTCGCCTTTCAAGGCGGACCGGTCGATGAGTTCTCGGGGATTCTCTTCGCGGAACCTTAGACCAGCTCAACTGGTTAGGCTAATCAAGTGAATAAAGGCGGGGAGCCCATCTGTTCATTCAAACTGAATGGGGGCCCTGCCTCTCAAGTTGTCCTACACCATGCCTCTTATCAAATTCGCGAAACCTCTCGTCTTGTGCGGCCTTGCCGCAATCAGTGCCATCGTTTCGGCCCAGGAGTCTTTCGATTACCATGCTGCTAGCGTCCTCCTTATGGAGTCGCCGCGCGTTCTCAAAGACCTTGGAGTGACGCCTGCTCAGCAGAGCAAGATAGATAAGGCGGCGGCAGTAAGCAGGTCAAAAATGACCGCTTTCCGCAAAGAAGTAGAAGCGGACGCCGAGAAGGCGCGCGAGCAAGGCAAGAAAAAGATGAAGGTGAAAGACAAGCGACCAGCGCTTTACAAGGAAGTAAAGAAAAAGCTCCTTGCCATATTGACCCCAGCTCAAGTAAATCGTCTGGGACAATTGAGCCTGCAGGGCGCAGGGATGATCGCCGTGCTTGACCCCGTTGTGTCGAAGCGCATGGAAATCACCGTGTCCCAGACGAAACTTCTCAAGGCTTCAGTTGATCGTGGCCTGGCCGCAGCCCACAGGATCGAAACTGACGCCATGGCGCCTATTGAATCGAAATATGGCTATCAACGCCCGAAGAACGAGGAAACTGCGCGGGAGATGCAAAGGAACGCGCAAGCAGAAGCCAAAGCTGCTGGACAGCGTATTCACCCTCAAATTATTGCCATCCAGAACCAGACCCGCAAGCAGTTTGAGAAAATATTGACTTCAAAGCAACTATCGACTTGGAAACAGCTCTGTGGCAAACCTATCAAGTCCGCGTGAACTTTCCGGCCTCCGAGACCTGTATAAACATAAGACCATGAAGATTTGCACTGTTTTCATTGCTTTGTCCATTGCCGTTTCGGCGCTCGCCCAATCTCCCAACGCGCCCTATCTCACCATTAAGGAAGAGTCGGCTTTCTTCCTTGCGCTTCCTGTCGTGCAGAAGGAACTCAAGGCAACGCCCGAGCAAATTGCAAAGTGGTCCAAGGTCTTTCAGAAGAGCACTGAGGATCAGCAAGCGGTTTATGCTAACACCAAACTTGACGCTTCTGACGATGTATTGGCCGCTAATGAGCAAGCAGTTCAGAAACTGGATAAGGAAGCTGCGGAAGCCGCAATTGCAGTAGCTACCGAGGCCCAAATAAAGCGTGTGAGGCAAATCGCCTTGCAGCGCCTGAACATCGAGGCTTTTGCAAAGACGGACGTGCAAGCGGACTTGGGCCTTACGGCGGATCAGAAGAAGTCAATCGGTGACCTGGTCGAAGACTATCAGAAGAAGCTCGACGACTTCAGCGAGGAGCTCGCCAAGCAGCTCGAATCAGCTCCCGAAGCGACTGCAGGGGATGCTGCGAGTCAAAAGGCATACCAAGACAAGATCAACGCAGCGATTCTTGCCTCTAAACCTAAAGCGGCAGAGCTTCAGATTTTACGGAAAGATACGGAGAGCAAGGTTCTCGCCTCGCTCACCCAGACTCAACGTACGAAGTGGAAGACGATGCTAGGCATGCCCTTTGACTTAAGCGAGAAAGCCCCGAGCTAACCAAGCCAGGTTCGGGCAAGAACGGGATAATGGGTTCATGCCCTTCGACTTCTCCCGATGTACGGTGGCCCGATGACCATTGCGGATCAATTTGCTTCGCTCGCGCAAAAGGGCGAGAAGGCTTTGGTTCTCTTTGTGACTGCCGGTGATCCAGCTTTGGATCAGCTGGGTCCTATCATCGACGCCTTGCATGAGGGGGGCGCCGACATTGTTGAACTTGGCATCCCGTTTAGCGATCCCATTGCGGATGGACATACGATTCAAGCTAGTAGCCAGCGGGCGCTGGATCGTGGCGTGACCCCTTCGGCAGTTCTTGATGCCTTAGGTGCCGTCAGGCTACAGGTCCCGGTGGTCGCCATGGGTTACTACAATCCGATTCTCAGAGTGGGAATTTCGGCCAGCGCTTTGGCAATGTCAAAGGCGGGCCTTTCGGGCACGATCATTAGTGACTTAACGCCCGAGGAGTCGGCTGAATGGATCGCGGCCTCCGCGGCCAACGGTCTGAACAACATTTTTCTTGTCGCTCCTACCAGCACAGACCAGCGCATTGAGGCGGCAACTTCACGGTCCAGTGGTTTTGTGTATGCCGTGTCCAGAACCGGAGTCACAGGCGCTGGACAAGCAGCACCGGTTGAGGTTCAGGACTTATTGCGTCGAACCAAGGCCCACACGAAGTTGCCGGTTTGCGCTGGCTTCGGCGTGTCTACTCCTGATCACGTCCGCATGGTCTGCGAAGTCGCCGACGGCGCTGTAATCGGATCGTTCCTAGTCGATTTACTCAACCGAGAGTGGAACAACGGCGCCGGGAAGCAGAAGATTGTTGATCAAGTTGCTGCTTGGAAAGCTGCCACCAGAGTCTAAACAAAAAACCAGACTACTTTATCTTCAACTCATCGACGACCGTGAACGCATTGCCGCCGATTCCTTTAGCAAGCTGTTCGGCCTGGTCCTTCTGATCCTTGTTAGGCACCGTGCCTTTCAGTGTGATCTTGTAAGCTTCG
>JBBQMJ010000034.1:0-13887 GCA_038328815.1 Fimbriimonadales bacterium
AGCTGCGAATGATGCTATTTTCCTAGCAAAGACCCTTGCTGAGGTCACGAAGGCACCATCCAAGAACTTTATCACGCTCACCACCGCTGATGAGCCACACAAGGTCACGAAATCGCAAATCACGCATGCGATCTCCGAGCTCATAGCTGCGTCCAAAAGCGAAGATACGGTCTTTGTATTATTTGCTGGACACGGAATCGATGTTGGCAAAACTCCGTTCGCTACACCTTATTTCTGCCCATCAACCGCCGAGTGGTATCCCGACGACGAGGCCGCAACGGCTGAATCATGCGCGAGCCAGCCAGACATTCAGAAGGAGTTGTCAAAGCTGAAGTGCCGGGCCCTCATCGTCAGCTTTGATATGTGCCGGACGACTCCCCTTTTTTCCGCAGCGCAGTTGAGGGACGTAAGGTCGCGTGACCCACAATCCGGGAAGACCCAACAGAGCGTCCTACTGCCCACGCGCGATGTGTCCAGCCACGCCTCGGCACCCACTAATCCCGATGATATTAGAGGGCAGTTGACGATTTTTTCTTGTGGTGAAGGTCAGAAGAGCCATGAATGGGGAGATAAACAGCGCGGCTTTTACACCTATTTCTTTGAGCAGGCATTGAGGGACGCGGCTGACAGTTCCGGAGTATTAAGGCTGGGGCAAATCATTAAGTACGTACGGACCCAGGTCTCCCTTAATGCGAAGCAGCTCACTGGAGAAGATCAAGTGCCTGTTCCAACTCCGGTGGACGATCGGTTTATGAGGCTTGAAGTTGCCAGGGGTTTGAAGCCGGGGAACGGCGGTGAGTTTTCCGGGCTAACATCGAGCGTAGCGGGAGGAAGCTCTGACGTCCAGGCGTTGATGCTGGCCGGTACAGAACTCTTCAACGACAAGAATTTCGAGGCGGCCGGCAAGATGTTCGAGAAAGCCTATGACGCGTCGAGCAAGTCATCAGCTCAAGCTGTTTTTTGGACCGGAACGACAAAGATGAAACGGCCGTCGAGCTAACCCTTGGAACCCAAGGACGCTCCGAAGCCCAATTGCGAGAAGGAAAGTATGTGCTTCTCGCGGAAGCCCACGGCCACGATTCCCTGAAGTTTGATGCCGCAAACCTAGATCAGCCGCTGATGACTGCTTCGGGCAGCGCAGTAACTGACCATTACGTAGTCATCGCCATCGAACGAGCATGAACACCCGGCCCGAGCCAACAACTCGGGCTGCCACTCCAGAAGATGAGCCGTTTCTACGACGCGTCTTTCAAAGCGCCCGCACCGAACTAACCGACCTCCCCCTAGATGGCCCCGCCGCCGACCTACTGGTCGACATGCAACACCGAGCCCAAAAGCAGCACTACAGCCAGACATTCCCCGACGCCAAAACCTCGATCATCCTAGCCGATGGGGCCGCCGCTGGATATATCATCTGCCACGAGGGAGCTGAGATTCGGATCCTAGACATAGCCCTATCTCCCGAATTCTGCAACCAAGGAATCGGCTCCGCCATCCTGAAAGCCCTCTGCACCCAAGCCCACCACCAAAACAAACCCGTAACCCTAACCGTCCGCCCCACCAACCCCGCAGCAAACCTTTACCACCGCCTAGGATTCCGCGAGGTCGCAAGCAACGGCATGGACTGCGAAATGGTCTGCTCACCATCGACTTGACCGACTCTCGGATTCGAAAAGTTCACGAGACCTAACACGCTTACCGGCGCTTCTTCAGATCAAGGAACCAAACGTCATTGGTCCGCATCGGAAGGTGAATGCTAGCCCTGCCGTCGTCCCCAACAACAATCTCTGGCAAACTCTCAGGCTCACCAGCAGAAGCAGCCCGCAACGTTGCCAAGACGGATTCAGGAAGATGTGGCTTGTCCTGGCCAGGCTTGCCCATCTCAAGATAAGCGCCGTAAACGTCATTACGCCGATAGCCGGTACCCGTTCTCGAAACGGAGTACGTCCCCGGTGCCAGACCACTCAATTCAAGCTCGACCTCAGGAAGCAATGTCGGCTTAAGATCCTCCGTGTAAAACGGATTATTCGGCCGGTCCGCCTTTGGCGGCGAGTAATCCCACAACAGAATTCTCAGGCTAGAACCGCTTCGTGTAGCAACAACCTTTGGCGAGTCAACCGGAATCTCATTCTGATAGAGCTGACCCAAGAACTGGTAAGCGTAGAATGCTGGCTTCCGAAGCCCGTCCGGATTCAATAATCCAAACCCACCCTGAAGGGGACCAGTCGGCGGACCCGGCTCCTCAAACAGGTCGCTAAACGCCCAATAAGACATGCCGTCAACAACACGCTCACACTGGCGCACCTTTTCCAAAATGAACGGAGCGCAAACGTAACTGTCGTGAATGGGGTCTCGCGGAGAATAACTGGGGCCCCACTCAGTTATGAATAAAGGAATCTTTGGAAATGCGCTCTTCCGGATGTCCTCACGCGCCCTCGTGAACTCCTCAATCAAGGTATTCGGAGTGGTCACAAGCATCGTCCCACCCTTCCCATGTGCGTCCAGGAACCCTTCCGTTGCCGCGTAACTGTGCGATGAAATAAAGTCGATTGGAACGTTATGCGCCTTGCAGAAATTCAATAGCTCAGGAATCCACCCCATGCCGGCTGTCGAGGGCCCGCCAACTTTGAGCTTGGGATCAACCGCCTTCAGCGCGTGCGCCGTAGTCTCGTAAAGCTTGAAATAGCCCTCCTGGCCGCCGGTCCAGAACCCGTCAAGATTAGGTTCGTTCCAAACTTCGAAATACCATTTCCGCACTTCGCCCAGCCCGCGCTTACCAATCTCGTGACGGGCAAAGGCGCTAACAAGCTCTGCCCACTCACCCTGCTCCCGTGGCGGCGTCACATTGCCCTGCCACCAGAAGATAGTCTGCTTCCCGCTCGCAATGGCCTCCGGCATAAACCCGCATTCAACAAACGGCCGAAGACCGACCTCGTGCAGCCGGTCAATGAACATATCGACCCTCGTCCAATCGAAACTCAGCGAGCCGCCAGCGTTTCGGGTGACGATGTGCATTTCCTCGTTAAAGATGCCATGACATCGCAAGTAGCGAAAGTGAACGCTGTCCTGTAGCACCTTCAGCTGATGCTGATGTTCATCTTTAAGTAAGATCTTTGCTCGATCCGACCCAACGCTAAAGGTCGGAGCGGCGGAGCGCCTGATACTGCTTCGGTGAATATCGATCTTGATCATTTGGGCCCAAAGGTGTGTTGAAAGCGGCAGCAAAATTAAGAGAGCGACTCCCTTAACAAGCGTTGAACTGAGTCTATTCGACAAGATCTGCTCCCCTTGCTGGCAACGTCAGCGTGCCGGCGAATGTCTTACCAGAAAGGATCCCTTTTCTGGAACCTGTTATCGGAATCGTGACATCGCTATAATTCGTGTTCACGTAAAACGTCCGGCCATCTATTATTCTTGCGTAAACGCCTTCCGGCGTCGCAGGACCATCGGAAATTCCAGCTGCACTTTTCACATACTCAATCACCGGCGTGAGTGCCGCAACGTTGGACTCCAAAGCAAAATAGAAGGCCTTGCCTTTTCCAAACGAGTTAACGGTCAAGACCGGCGCATGGACGGGCAAATAAGAGTTCGTAATCGCTCCAAGCTCCTTCGCCGTCGAAGGCTCAAGAATCTCGTAGTATTGAGCGTTTGAGGTCACGTCTTGCCCCTGCAAATTGAACTTCACTCCTGATTCGTTCCTGTAGAACGCGGCCGTCCGAAGGCCGAAGACATCACTCAATCGGCCAGGCAATGCCGTCTCGAACCACTGGCTGTGTTCATTCACCTTGGCCGAGTATCCGGTCATCAAAACCGTACCGCCATTTTCAACATAGTCCCGGATGTTCTTTGCCGCTGCTTCATCAACAAGATAGAGGGCAGGAACCACCACCAACTTGTACTTGCTCAGGTCTTCATGCCCTATATTGATAACCGAGGCGTCGATGTTCTTCTTATAAAAGACTTCAAACGCAGCCTGAACCTGATCCTGATACCCCGTCTTGAAATACTGCTTTGTTGTGCTTGATGGTCCATTTGGATTGGATGCCATTGCCGCCTCAAAGGAGTACGAGATGGCGACCTCCGGCTGGTAATAGCGCGGAAACCCATACTTTGAGAGGGTCTGAAAATCCGCCGCGATTTGCTTCCATTCGTCAACCTTCCACGAAGGCTTCCCGTCATGATCGACCAGGCCAAACAGCGCCTGCTCCTCGCCGCCCGCTTGGCTATTGAAGGTCCAAGCCAAGATCCCCTGAGCGCCCACCATAAGGGCGGCATTCGCGAGCATGCGACTCCGGCCAGGGTCTCCATACCAGCCACCGCCGCCCGCGCTAAATTCGTTCATCCAAACCGGGGTCTGGAGAGCGCCTTTGGTCATCATCGCGTTAAACGATCCATCGATAGCGCCCCCCGGATAAAACCCGTGAGTGCCAAACGACGCGTACTGCTTATAAGTTGCTAGATAGTCGAACCCTCTTCTCCACGCCGCGTCCCACAGATTCGACAAGCTAGGTTTATCTGGCATGAATTCTCGACGAACGGACTCAAGTTCATTCAAGCGTTGAACCGTAACATCCGACCAGTATCGGTGAAGGTCTAGGTACCGCTCAGGCGATCCGGGCCCGAATTGTAACGGAATTTCGACTTCGTCGAAACTGCCAAGGCGTCGAGACCAACGCTGCGTCGCCCAAACTCGGTTGACCTCAGCGATCGTGCCGTACCTGGCTTTCAGCCAAGCAACAAACCTTGTCCGATCAGCCTTGGAATAGGACATCATCCCGTTCCCAACCTCGTTGTCATAACCAACAGCCAAGATCGCCGGGTGCTTTGCATAGCGCTTCAACATGGTCACCGCCAGGCGCTTGGCCAACCGGGCATAATCCGGATCGCTGATATCGTCCATATATCGTTCGGCAGGCGGCACGCGGTTGCCGTCCTGATTGACAATATCGACGCCCGGATACTTGTGATGCAGCCAGATCGGCGCCGGCGACCCAGGGATTTCGAGAACGACTCGAATGCCGCTTTGGTGCATCTGATCCAAAATCTTATCGAGCCAAGCGAACTCGAACCTACCGTCCGAAGGCTCAAACGAATCCCATGAGAGGTCGCCAATTCGCACCACATTAAAGTTGGCCGACTTCATGATCGCGATGTCTTCTTCGATCTGCTTTAAGGTTCGGTCGATTGGCTGGTAGCAAGTGCCAACAAACATTTTCCCGGCCCCAGGGAAGTCGGTGGGATGGCCGGTGATGTTTGGAGGAAGTATGGGCTGGTGGTCTTGGGGCTGGCTCATCAAATTAGCTTCTGGGGTTACGATCCCTAGTCCGGACTGGGCTCCGCCGATGGCGGCGAGTATTAAGCTGAGAAAGATAGCGCTCGCACCCTTCATGGAAGCACCTCGATTTTCAGACCGCGAAGGTTTATCGGCTTCCAATGCTGGGGGACAGGCTTGACCACGATCTGACACTCCCCCTGGGGCAAGTCAAGTTCACCAAAGTCAAGCAGGCGAAAAGCCCCCCAATCACCGGTTGAGTCTAGATTACGTGTCACCGTTTGGATTTGGGAGCCTTGAACAACCGAAATGCTGATCTCAGAAGGTTCAAGGTTCGCCCACTGCGAAGTGATTCTCACCTTCAACGGTGACGCGACTTTGACCTTCCATGACGCCGAATCTGACTCGTTAAACCAATAAGCCAGATTGGGCTCACCGCTTCGGTCCTCATACGACAAAGCACCCTGGAGTCGGGCGTCGACCGGGCTCATCGATATGGTGCCGCCATTGAGGTCAAAAACTCGTTGTGGCGGCTCAACCGGAGCTGGTGGCTTGAAAGCACGGACATCGCTGCAGGTGATCTTGAGAACCGTCACAAAACGGCTATCGTTCTTTGGGACTTGTACGCTGAGCCCTCGCTCGTCGTGGGTGAACGATAACGGGCGACTGACTCCCAAGAGATGCACCGCCTTTACCACGCCCTTAACAACTCGGCCCTTACTCAAACTAACAAGGTTGACCCGCTGGTTCGACACCGGCCCCAACAGGGTGGCGTACAGAGTCTGGCTTCCCTTCGTGGCATAGCGAACGTCCTTTTCGGAGAACGGGTAGTCCTCCCGAAAACTGCCGCTCTTGACCCGGGTAGGGCCCTCCCCGAAGGTAATCCAAGGACGAGTGCCGAAAATGGACTCCCCGTTTACGTTCATCCATAGCGCCAAGTCATCGAGCAACATCTTAACTTCGGGATCGATGCCCCCGTCAGGGCGCAGAACCACGTTCAAAAGCATATTGCCGTTCTTACTGGACGTGTCGATCAGGGTCTTGAGAACCCAGTCTGCCTTCCTGTATGGCCAGTGCTTGTTATAGAACCAATCGCCGATGGAGGTATCCACCTGCCACGGCAAGTCCTGGATTCCTTCCGCTCCCCCGCGCTCGCGATCCTCGATGAAAGCGCCTCGCTCGAACGCCCCCGAGCCCAGGTCTTTCGCCAGATAAACCCTGCCCGGCCCCTGGTTATAGAGAGTCGCAATGATCTGGCGGCCGTACTCACCGAACGGCACGCCTCCGTCGGAATAGAGAATATCTGGATGGTAGGAAGAGATCAGGTCGTTGACGCGTTGGAACCATTCCTTGTGCCAGGCATCGTTGGTCGTGTACCAGGGAAGATCCTTGTCGGTAGGCATCGGGTGATACAGATCTTGTAAGGTGGGATCGTTCCCGTCATAAGGCACATCCTTCATCGGCCCGGACGTATCCGCGCCCTTGCTGGAATACCACCAGTTGTAGCTTGCGCCAAGGTGCTCGGATACTCCAAATTTCAAGCCTTCTTTCTTAGCCGCCCGCTGCCATCCCCCAACGATATCTTTGTGCGGCCCCATCTTGACCGCGTTCCACCTATGAAACTTAGAGTCCCATAGATCGAAATTGTCGTGGTGAACACCCATTGAAAAGAAATACTTCGCTCCAGCGGCCTTGAACATTTGCATGAGCTCGTCAGGATTCCACCGCTCGGCATGCCATTGGTCGATGATCTCGCGGTAGCCATGTACAGACGGGTGGCCATAAGCCTTCAAGTGCGCCTCGTACTGTTTGGAGCCCTCAATGTACATGTTTCGGGCGTACCAATCACCCTCCTCGGGCACTGCCTGCGGCCCCCAATGCGCCCAAATCCCAAACTTGGCATCGCGGAACCACTTCGGGGCGGTGTAGTGGCCCAAGCTTTCCCAGTTGGATTCAAAGTGGCGCTGATTAATTGCCATGTCAGGTCTGTGAGCAAGGATCATTAGGGCTGAGAAGGTCAAAAGCATAGGTCATCTTGCAACCACGAGATTGTTGATTCAGAATACTGTCGGATATGACTTGAATTGACCAAGGCAAATGTTTGTCCTAAATCTGCCAAGTAAGTGCGAAAATTAGATAAGCTGGGACTGTGCGCACGTGTCGCCTCAGCTTAGAGAATCCACCGACAATTACGGCGATGGGAATCCCTCGCCACGGTGATGCCCAGCCGGTCGATGAGTATCTGCTTCCCGAACACTGGTGCTTCCACATCTACAGCTATCATGCGACCTTAGAAATAGATGGGTGCACTCATGCGATTCGCCCAGGCGTGGCGACCCTGATTCCGCCATGCACGCGAATGATTTATCGGTATGAGGGTCCCAGCGAGCACGTTTACTTTCATTTCCGTCCGGGGTCCGGCGGTAGGGAAGTGGACGCGGCGATGGTGTTCGATTTAGCAGAGTACTTTGCGTCCATGGATGAGCGGGCAAGGAAGGCTGTCGCGGCTTCGAGACTTGGGTCGGCCTACCCGCAAGCCTGCTTGTGGGCGCTGCTTTGTGAAGCTGTTGAACTGGGCAAAGGCAGTACCCACTACGGCTCACACCACCCGACCGTACAGGCGGCCGTCCAGCATATTGAGCAGAGATTGGCTCACCCAATCTCTGTTGCGCAACTATGCAGGGAGGTAGGCGTCTCATACGGCTACTTGACCCGACTCTTCAAGGTGTCGCACGGACTAACCGTCGGGGATTACGTTCGCGCCCGACGAGCAGATCAGGCCAGCCACTTACTTGGTTCGACCACACTACCAATTAAGGCGATCGCCAAAGCGGTGGGTGTACCAGACTTACAACAGTTCAACCGTCTGATCCATGGCGCACACGGGTGCTCCCCGCGCGAACACAGGCGGCTGATCTCAGCGGGAAAATCTCCTGGGTAAGGTAACGTCCCTCAACCAAGCCACCCTCAGTTTTTCATCCACTCCTCAGCTTGGAGCCTCAACCTTCAGTCAAGCGTGAAGCTGGCGTATTGCTGACCCTCGTCCTTCGTCGGATCGTCCCCTGCCTCGGCCCAGAACTTGTTCATCGCCGTAAACATCGTCTTCCGCTTAGCAGCGTCGCCAGGAAGCTTCACCACCAAGTCGCCACCGAACTCCTTGTTCCCCGTGTCCTCCAGCTTGTCCAGCTTCCCAACCCGAATCTCATCCGCACCCGCGGCATAGATATCGCGAACCAAGCCTGCCACAGTCTCCTTGCTGGCCTTAAAGAAAACATGGTTCGGATCGGCAAGCCAAACCTTCGCCTCTTTCCCAGCGCCAAAGTCGGCGGCGTCCTCCTTCGCATACTGAGCCTTCTCATCCGCCCCTGGCCCCGAATCGCCCTCGGAAGCCGGCTTGGAACAACCCAAAACAACAAGGCCAACCGCCACAAACAATGCAATTGCTTTCACATAAGAATTCTATCAAACGAAGGATGAATTGACTAGCTCCCCGATCGCCCTGGTTCAGCTCTTGACCGGCTCAAACAAATGATTTCTAATGTATTGCTGGTCCACCAGCTTCCGCCAGCGCCGTAAGTTGCACTCTCGGCCAAGCCTCATGGTCGGCCGCATAGCCTCGAAATTTGCACTCGATGACCATGATCAACATGAGATGGAGGTCGTACAAGTATCTCCTTTCCCTGGCGCCTTCAAGCTTGAAAGGATCCGACCCGTATCCATCAAGCAGTCCGGGCCGAGTTTCGCGAAAGTTGCTTTCCATGAGAGGATCGCCCCACAGGGCGCGTTCAAAGTCAATAAAGCCCGTGATCTGGCCCGCTTCTACATCGACAAAAACATTCCCGTCCCACAAATCCCAGTGTAAGAAGACAGGCCGCGCCACTGAATCCAGCGACCAGAAATGACGCTCCGCAACCTCAAACACCCCCTCCGGCAGTTCGACCGCTCGGTCGATTGCGTCTTGACGCAAATCCTCAAGCAAGGATTTGAACGCCTCCTGCCAAGAAGTGAACCGAGGCGAACCAAACAAGCCGTAGCCTGGACCGTCCCCAAACTCAAACGAGTGAAGGCTTGCGCCGATCTGACGCTCGAACGACCGCTGCACATCCTCGTCCAAGGCCTTTCTGACGCTGTCGAACGGTACCCCATGAAGCCGCTCCATAAGAAAGTAGTCGCTCTCCGCCTCTAACCGAGTTGTATCGTAGGCCTCGATCCTTGGAATTGGCAGACTGGTTCGTTCGGCAACCAACCTCATCGCCTCGACTTCTGCAGCCATGATGTCCTTCTCATATCGCAGAACTGGTATTGCAGGAGATGGAGCAATCTTGAGGACGAATTCAGCGCCATCCGGCTGAGTAAGTAGGAACGCCGCGTTAAACCAGCCGTCCTTAAGCTCGCGAACGCTGACACTTGCTTCCCCCAGATGCTTTCGCGCAATGCGATCAAGCGTTTCTGGAGTTACAACAGGCTTTGTGAGGCTTTCCACTAGCTACATCCTGACATCCACAAGATGAGTCAACCTTCGGCATTCGCAGCGACCTTGGCTCTCACCTGAGCGGAGTCCACGTTGTAAGGATTCCCCTCCGCATCGAATGGGTTTGCAAAGCTGAAAGCGAACGGCGTCGGACCGTTTGCATAGAGGTGATCGAGCCTATCGGCGGCATCGATTGGATCAATTCGGTCGGCGTCAATCCACCAGGCAACATGCCCTGGCAGGTCGCTCTTCAGGAACCACTCGCGTCGTCGCACCATCGCTTCGCCATGAGCGCCGTGGTAGGCGTAAGCCGCAACAGACTCAAGGTCGTGCCAAATGCTCAAGGTTGAAGGCAGGCGCAACGGATCTTCAATGGCCGAATAACATTTGGGAATGACAATCTCGCCCCATGACCGTTCGTAAGTTTCCATATCCCGGTCGGATCGCGCCGCAAACCCACCGCTCGAATCGGCGGCAGCAAACACGCTCGTTACGCGATCAACAAAACCCTGCGAACCAGGCTCACCGAAAGGCTCAGCGAGGACGCCGATGGTCATGAAAGCAAGCTTCTTTGGCACGCGAAAATCTTACCTTTGGGTCGACCCTAGCAGATCAGCTCTTTACGCGCGTTCTTCCCGTGGCCAATCGGGTTCTCGCCAATCCAACGTTCATCCGCCGGCTCTGCTTCAAGCTGATACCTCGTGTCTGTCGAAAGCCGGATTCGGTTGGTCTGATTATCCGTACTTGCGTGGAGAGTGAACATGCTGAAGATCAGCACATCTCCCATCTTGTACTCAGCCGTAAGCCAGCGGCGATCAAACTTCTCCGCAATCTCAACCGGGTCATCGGTCAAGGCGCCAAAGCCAGTGAACCCCTTGTCGTTCATTTGCATAACGTCGGGCTTGTTCTCGCAATACGTATCCACATCCATCGTGCCGTAGGTTCCCTTGAGTTCCTCAAGCCGATGTGAATTCTCAAGAATCGCCAAACCGCCAAGTTCGTAAGGGATGTCGCTCAGAGGCGTCCACATCGTGTAATTCCGCTTAGTTCCGCGACCCATGTAGACGATATCGTAATGAGGCTGGGTGAATCCGCCAGGGGCCACCGCTCGCAGCCAGGTGAAATCGTAATGCCGCGCCTTGCCCCCAAGAAAGCCGTCGTACATCGACGTCACCCGCTCGGAGTACACCAAATCCTTCACCGCAGCGCTGTTGTTGGCAATGTCCGGACGAAAGACCATGTCCAGGTCAGCCTGTGCTACCGCTTCGTCTAGGCTGGCACTCGGGTCAATTTTGCCTTCAGCGTTCAAAGTATTCAAGATGTCCAGACGCGCATTCTTAACTTCGTTCAAGTCCAAAAAGCCGGGCAAGAACAGGTAGCCGTCTTCGTTCATCCGGTCGCGGTAAGCATCGAAGTCCCCGAGAACGTCGTCACTGCGCCGCAAAGCGCCTAAGCGGTTCGGGCTGGTATCGAGCTCCTTTTGGCAAGAGAGAATGCGCTTGTCGGTGAGCCTAGGCATGTTATTCATATCATACGGCAGGAACCGGGTTTCACGCGACCACGTCGATTTTTAACGCTACAGCCCTTGCCCTGTCACGCCCAGGATGAACACTAATGAACGTTTGCCATTAGGCGGACCCAAAGCAAAAAGGGGATGGTGTGGTTTGGGCTAGCTTTAGCCTGGCTGCACCGTCTGCAAAATGAAAGGAGAGATTCCCTTTAGCAGTGGATTGTTTTTGGTACTTGCGAAATGAGATCGTTGGCATTGCTACGAAACGCTCGTTTGTGGAGAGGTCTCGGGAATTCCGGCGCTGGCCAAGCTAGGCCAGTCGCCGGGTTCCGGTTTATTATCGTCTTGTTTGGTTCGTATGCAGCCTGAGAAAATACTGCTGATTAATCGAAGCTTCGTGCGGCTCATCCCTTATTCAGAGGTGGCGGTCCGAGTATTTTGGGAGCGCCTTCTACTTATCGATCCTAGTCTGAAGGGATCGCTCGAATCTAGTTTAGGCCGCGAGCGTGATCAACTCGCTAAGGCCCTGGCGCTCATGATCGAATCTCTTCGTGATCCGCGCCGCCTACGGCGCTATTCTCAGTTCCTAGGCTACAGATATGGCCGCAACGGGATTGGGCCAGAGTCCTACGTAAGCATCCAGGACGCAATGCTCTGGACCCTCCAGCATCTCGTCCCCGATGTTTCGGAAGCGACCATGGACGCTTGGCGAGAAGGTCTAGCCCTCTGTGCCACGCACATGGAAGAGGGACATAATGAGCTAGTTGTCGGCCTCCGGTAGCATGCCGGAATCTCCCGAGCCGATATGAACGAGCAATCCAGCATGAACGCTGACAAGACCTGGTCGCTGCATCTTTTTGGCAAACCACGCGTCATTGGTCAGGACATGGTCCTGGATCAATTCGGGACCAAGCGAAGCGCCTTCTTACTTGCCCGACTTGCAATCTCGCAACGAAGAGCTATGACCCGTAACGACGCAGCCGACACTCTTTGGCCGGAGGACTATTACGACGCAACGCGCCTACGCCTGCGCCAAGAGCTGACCAGGCTGCGACGTGCGCTGGGCCCCGCAAGGAATATCCTCGAGGCCGACGAAGAGTGGATCAGACTCAATACCTCGGAGCTCAACGTCGATGTGGAGCAGTTCGAATCGATCTTTCGGACCAGCCAACGCGAGCCCTCGCAGGACAAAAAACAAGCCCTCCTGCGGCACGCAGTAGAACTGTCCAACGAAGAATTCCTTGTTGGAGCGAAGGAGATATGGATCGAAGCTGAGCGTCAGCGACTGCATGATCTGCGCTATTCCATGATGTTGGACCTGGCCACGATCTATTCGCATAAGGGGGCGCATGAAGAGGCGTTGGCTTTGGCGCGGGAGGTCGTTGAAAATGACCCGTTGAGAGAAGGCGGCCACGTTCTCGCCATGCAAGAACTTGGGCACCTTGGGTTCCTTGCCGACGCCCTGAACCAATATCAACAGCTTAAGAGACTCCTGCGTGAAGGGGGCGAAAGCCGCCCTTCCGAGAACGCGGAGCGCGTGGCCGAATCTATCCTGCAGAAGACCGGAGCCAAGCCCCTAGCAGCGGCAGTCGCTGGTCTACGCTTTACGGTTCCTTCATCTGCCGAGCGGATTTATGGGCGAGAGACTGAGCTGAATCAGATCGCCGCCTTGCTATCAACCGATTCGCGGTTTCGCCTCGTGACGTTGTTGGGACCTGGCGGCATTGGTAAGACTCGCCTTGCACTGGAAACCGCTGCTCGCCTGTCCGATCAGTTCGATGGCAGAGTGGGATTTGTTGGCCTCGCCGACCTTGACGACCCGTCCCTTATTTCGCTCTCCGTCATTCAAGCCCTTCACCTCGCAGCCAACCAGAGTGGCGATCCCATGGAGCAACTGCGATCGGCGCTGCCGCCTGAGCCTACGCTACTTATTCTGGACAACCTAGAACATCTCGTACCGGACGCCGTTCGAACTGTAGCTGAACTCCTTGAAAGTCACGGTGCTCTTCGAATCCTGACGACTTCTCGCAACGCCCTTAACATCTCGGGGGAGTGCGTTCTTCCCGTTCTGCCGCTCGCTTTGCCCCAGGCCTCGAGTCCCCTGAATTTAGCCCTTGAAAGCCCCGCGATTCAGTTGCTTTTAGACGCTTCCAAGGGAGAGTCTGAAGATTCATTTTATGATGAAGTCCAGGCGAAAGCGATCCTGGAGATTGCGGATCGGCTCGAAGGCATACCCTTGGCATTGCAACTTGCGGCTTCGCGGTTGAGAACCCTGCTCCCAAACCAATTGCTGTCACAGCTAGGGACCGGTCTCGATCTAACGAACCGTCGAGTCGATGCGCCGGAGCGGCACAAGACCCTACGCGCTGCAATCAAGGGCAGCTATGAGACCCTTTCACCCGAGCTCAGGAGTGTAGCAGGGCGACTCGCCTACTTCCGAGGCGGCTGGACGCTGGATGCGGCAACTAGCGTATGCGGTCTCAAAGATCCAGTAACTACCCTTGAACTATTGCTCGATAGCTCTTTGATTCGAGTCGACAAAGAGGGACGACACCTTCGGTTTAGGATGCTTGAAACCATCAGGGATTACGCACTTGAGGATCAAAGTCCGTTGGAACGAACGGATGCCGGGCT
>JBBQMJ010000035.1:0-13831 GCA_038328815.1 Fimbriimonadales bacterium
CGGAGTTGACACAACTCCCGTCTGGTCCGGCAAGAAAGTCTTCTTCGTTTCGGAACGATCCGGCAGCCTGAACCTTTGGTCCATCGATCCAAATGGCGGCAAGCCGCAGCAAATTTCAAATTTTGCAGACGGCGGCGTTCGATATCCGGGCAGCGATGATACACACGTCATCTTCCAGCACGGAGCGGGATTGGCAGTCTGCGACTCAGACACCGGCAAAGTAGAGGACGTAAAGTTTGATCTTGCCAGCGACCGAATCCATACCCTCCAGCAGAGAGTCCGAGTTGCAGCTTATGCCGCCAACCCAGCGATAGGCCCAGGCGGAAAGCGCGTAGCAATCGAGTCCCGGGGGCAAATTGTGAGCGTGGCAGTTGAACAGGGTGACATGCGGGTGCTTGAAGCTCACAATGGCGCAAGGGCGATCATGCCCACATGGTCTCCGGATGGCAAGCAAGTGGCCTTCGTTACAGATAGATCGGGTGAAAACGAAATCTGGGTCGTCCCCGCAACCGGAGGCGAGGCAAAGCAACTTACCACAGGGCTCAAAGCCAATCCCTCACAGCCGGTCTGGTCGCCTGATGGCAAGAACATCGTAATTACTGACCGCGAGGCGCGGGTGCTACTAGTCGATGCCAAGTCTGGTGACATTAAGTTGGTAGATCAGTCGGACCGCACCGGCTCCTACGACAGCTTCATCCCCTATGCCGTGTTCTCACCAGATGGCAAGTATCTGGCGTTCACCCATATGGAAACGAACTGGATCACGGCAATCTTCGTTTACGACATCACGGCTGGCAAAGCCGTAATGGTCTCGCACCCCGATATCAACAGCACCGGCCCTTCGTTTGATGCCGACGGCAAGTATCTCATCTTCCTAGGGGACACGCTTTTGGACCCAATCAGCATTCCGGTAACCGGAAAGTATGGGTTCGACAACGCAACCCGCGTCTATCTAGCCCCGCTGTCGCCTGATATCCCTTCGCCGTTCCTTGAGAAAGATGATGAAGAGGGCGATGCTGAAAAGAAGAAGGATGAGAAGGTCAATGTTGACCTCAATGGAATTGAGAATCGCCTAATTCAATGTCCAATCCCTGGGGGCAGATACCTACAAACGCTATCCGTACCAGGCAAGATACTTCTCGTTAACCCGACCTCACTTGCGCTAAACGGGGCGCCTCCAGGCGAATTGCTGGCGTTCAATATCGACTCGAAAACGATGACGACACTGATCCCTGGCGGAGTGGGCTCCATTTCAAAATCCGCCGATAACAAGAAGATTCTCGTTTCAACCGGCCACACCATTGCCGTTCTTGATGCCACAAGCGGACCAACGAGTCTAGGGGCAAAGGCCCTGAACCTTGCTCCTTACACCATTAGAATCGATCCGGCAAGTGAATGGCGAGAGGTCTTCAACGAAGCTTGGCGAATCGCTCGCGATTTCTTCTATGACCCAAACATGCACGGTGTGGATTGGCAGGCCATTCTCGCTAAATATGAAGCTAGGTTGCCGATGGTGGGCGATCGAACCGACCTTACCAAGATTCTGCAAGACATGGTTTCTGAGCTGAACAGTGGCCACGCATACATAACTAACCCGGCGAACATTGGCAGAGGCGCTTCAATGGGTTACTTGGGCGCAGACCTTGAAGCGGTAACCGATGTTGCTGCCATTAGAATCAAAAGGATTTATAAAGGGGATGTGTATACCGATGGAGCGGACTCGCCTCTCGCCGCCCCGGGTCTCAAGGTTCGCGAAGGCGATTACATTCTTGAAATCGCAGGTCAGCCGGTGAGCCAAAACCAGGATCCTCAGGCATTGCTTATCGGCACTACCGGCCAAACCATCGCGATAAAAGTCAACGACAGGCCGACGTTGGAAGGGTCTCGACTCATCCACATAAAGCCGATTGACAATGAGTTCGGCCTCCGCTACCAAGCTTGGGTTGACGGACGAGCTGAATATGTTCACAAGCACGGAGGCGAAAACTTTGGCTACCTTCACGTCCCGGACATGGGCGGCGGCGGCGTGGTCGGTTTCACTAAGGGCCAACTCCCCAACGTTTACAAGGACGGCATGATCTACGACATCCGCTACAACGGCGGCGGATATGTGTCATCACTGCTGCTTGAGAACATCGCCGCCAAGCCATACATCTGGTGGAAACCCAGATATGGCGGTTATTGGACGCGCGAAAACTGGGCGCACATGGGACCATCCGTTGCCCTTTGCAACGAATACAACTTCTCTGATGGTGAGCTGTTTGTCGAGACTTGGAAGCGCATGAAACTTGGACCTGTGGTCGGCAAGCGCACGGGTGGCGGCGAGGTTGGAAGCGGCGGCGGTTATGCGCTAGTTGACGGCGGCGCCATCTACGTTCCCAACTACGCAGGCTTCATCGACGACAAGTGGGTAGTCGAAGGACACGGCGCTGATCCTACAGTCGACGTGGACAATGACCCCGCTTCCGAAATAGCAGGGATTGACAGGCAGCTAGACGCGGCTATAGCCGCCCTTATCGATCAACTCAAGAAGAACCCGATCGTCTTGCCGAAACACCCGCCGTTTCCAATCAGGGCGCAACCTGCAGGAAAGGGTTAGCACAGAAAAGCCAGCCTCCCATTGAATGGAGGCTGGCCCTTGACTGCTTACTTCGTCTTACTGACGTAGGTCACGGCATCGCCAGCCGCAAAGCCTTGGCCGTCCGTCACGGAAGCCACGGAAATCTCCGACTCAACTCTAACAACCTTAACGTGGCCCACATGAGTCCTTGTCGAATCCGTCATTCGCGTAATCTCGAACTCGTCGCCAACCTTCACTCCCGCCGTCGAGCCAGCATTGAGATAAATCTCCTGCCCGCGTCCCTCATCGGACACGACGTCGGCAACACGCCCTTCCCAGGCGACTTCGGTGTCCTGACGATTGATATCAGCAACCGCGTTTGAGACCGCCTTGTTCACTGCCAGCCCTAGCGGGCAATCTCTGAAGGCCGATGACGTGAATTTCGTGCCTATCGTGAGACTGGTCGTTCGGCCCTTGCCCTCGCCTACCGCAGAAGCCGTTCGGAAAATCTGGCCTGTGCCCAGATCGATAATCTTCACATCCACTCGAACCACCGCGCCAAGCCCATCTTCATGCCTTGAATAGAGATCAAGCAGACTTTCCGAAAGAGAACTGCGGTTCCAGCGAAACTCGCTGAGCGCTCCGGAAATGCTTAGCTGCGCCGACATTGGGCTGCCTGCAGCAGCCTGGCCGCCGGCAATAGCTTTCTCGCGCTGCATATCAGCGGTTGCTGCTTTAGTCTGATCAATAACAATGTATCGTCCTGACTTAACCAGTTCGTTGATAAGCATGTCCGTAATGCCAGCGCCGAGGTCATAAGGAATGGGCGGTGGCTCAACACCTGCGTTGGATTCGTTATCCCAAACGGGCCTTACGGTTTGTCCGCCACTTACGGTCACTTCAACATCCGTGACGGCTAGCCGCTTTTTCGGCCCAAAGCCATGCGGGCCCTGCGGGGCCGCGACGGAAAACGAGGCGGCGAGAATCGACGCGCCGGTTAAAAGAGCTCTTGAATTCATTCTTTACCTACTTCAGTTGTCGTCTTAACGGCATCCGGTAGTCGGATGACATTCTTCGCTTCAAACCCGTCCCCATCGATCGCGGCTGCGACCGAGATATTTACATCGACGGATGCTACCTTCACCCTACCAATCCGCTTGCCCTTGCTCTTTGCAAGTACGCGGCCGGGATTGTCCGGATCCATAATTACGTGGCCCGCGGTGAAGACCTCAAACTCGTCTCCCACCTTAACGCCGGAGCGAGAACCTACATTGAGATAAATCTCCTTGCCATTTCCTTCGTCGTCAATGACGTCAGCAACCTTGCCTTCCCATGGTTTGCTGTCCATCTGCGTGCAGATAAAGTAAACGGCCTTTTCAATTGCCTGCCGCGCCGCCTGCCCAAGGGAGCTGTTCGTGAATGTATCGTTGGAGAAATGGAAATTGCTAAGGTCGAGTTGGATCACCCTTTCGGTCGACTTCACCGAACCTGTCGCCTTCTCGGAATCGTAGATCTCTCCCGTCGAGGCATCATACAGCCGAATGTCGATTGTTACCGTAGAGGTTGTCGAGTTCTGCCCTAGTCCAAGGCCCGCGATGAGCCCGGAAGCGCCACTGCCTGAACCTGAATAGGCAAACTCCGTTACTGCTCCGCGCACCAGCATCTCAGCGCCCAGCATGTTGTTCGCAGCCGCACGCGTCTGCTCGTTAACACCAGCCTGAGTCTGCTCCTTCTGAATGTCCTGAACGCCAAGGTCAGAGCGCTCCAGCATCACGAATCTGTTCGTCTTCGTGAGCGCCGTGACGAGCATCTCCTTGAGACCTGTGCCCAGATCAGTGGGCGGATTCACCGGCGCAATAGTCATCTGCTGTGTCGTTTGCTGGCCGTCCGGGGTCTGCTGCTGCTGAACCGAAGTATTGACCTGGGCTCCGCCCTGTCCGGCGGCCGTCACCTTGATTTCAAGGTCTTGCACTGCGATTCGCTTTTTGGGACCGACGTAGAGTTTCAGCTTGTCCAGGATGCTGGCGTCCTGCTTGACGGCAGGCTTTTGCTGTGGATTCGCCGCGCCCTGCGGCGAACCGTGAAGCGCGAGGGAAATTGCTACTAGCGCTGCAATGTTCATTTTTGGTCTCCATTTCTGGGGCGGTGGAATCCGCCCGCCCAAGAGTTGGGCAGCAATTTGCTCTGCCGGGAGTGTAACACACTGACGATCAACTTGGAAGCCCAATCGTTATGGCTTTGCGAATATAGACTCCAAGTAGGAATAGGGGGATTGACTTTGACGCTAATCTGACACATACTGGCTCATTCTTAAACGAACAGGCATCGGCAACTTCAGCGCAGATGAAGTTCGAACATATCTTTAAGGACTTGGATTTCGGAGCAAAAGGACTGCAATGACACGAACCTTCACTTGGGCCTTCGGCGCCGCATTCGCATGCGCCCTCATCGTTCCCGTTCTCGCGCAAGCGCAAGATAACTTCCCCGACACACCCGCCAACCATTGGGCCTTTGATGCACTGAGCAGGCTCAAAAAGGACGGAATCCTGGTCGGTTATCCAGATGGGCTTTACCGTGGCGCACGCCCAGCTTCGCGCTATGAACTCGCAGCGGCGGTACACGCAGCTTATTTGAATGTTCGTAATCACGCTGATGGCTTGACGACACAAATAACGGAACTTCAAGCAAAAGCTGCTCAAGGCAGCGAAGTTTCGAAAGCAGACCTGGATGCCGTGAAAGCAGCCCTTGACGCACTCAATGCTTCCAAGCCTGACTACGCCAAGGATCTTGCGGACCTGGGCAAGCTCATGAAGGAATTCGAACCCGAACTCGCGGCCCTTGGTGGCAACATCGCGACAATCCATCAGGATATGGCGGCGCTAGCTGTTCGAGTGGACGTGTTGGAAAAGCGGAAACTGCCCGTCTTCATCAGCGGGGAAATTAACTTTGCCGCGCTTGGTGGAATCAGCCAAGGCAACGAATTCGGCATTACGGTGGATGGCAGGCCGACGGGTGTTGGCCGCGGGAGCTACTTCACGCCGTTCATAAACGATCCAAATGCTCCACCTGACCTAGATGGCGTAGCTCATGTGGGTCCAACGCGAGACTTGACCGTGATGAACGAACTTTCCATCACGTTGATGGACAACCAGAATCCCGATCCAAGTTGGCGCGTTGTCGCCGTTACGGGCAATATGCTTGGATCGATCCACAACAACGCCTTAGGTGGCTTGGGCGACCAGAATGCACCGTCGCCCGGGTTCCCGTTCCACGAGGGGTTGCAAGGAATCTATTTGCAGAACGCTTCGGCGAAATTCGAAGGTTCTTTCCGGTCGCTCCCGTATCGAGTCGAAATGGGCCGCTTCGACCACCGGATTAGCCCATATACATTTCAACGACCGGACAGCACGCCTTACTTCACCAATGATCGCTGGGACAGCGGTGCCTGGGCAGTAGATGGCGCAATGATCCGACTGGGGCTGGGCGAAAAACGGCTAACTTTCTTTGCCGGCAAAAGCGCCAACTCATCAGCCGTTGGAAGCAATAGCGCCATGCAGCAGATGACTGCCGGCAGCACGACCCCATTCTGCATCGGCCAGAATCGGCCGCTTGGACTCACAGGCGGGACAGCGTATCCAATTGATAGGGTCTTTGGCGGCGACTTGAAAATGCCCTTCCTCAAGAACGGCCAGGCGCTAGTCACCTATCTCGCTCTGCAGTCCAATGTCGAAACCAATGGCAGCAATTTCAACACGCCGGCGAATGGTGTTAACGTCTTCGGAGCCTCCTTTAATGCAACTATCGCCGGATTCATCCCGATCCATGGGAGCTACGCCAAAACCAACGTGGTCCAAAACAGCACCGGGGTGATAAGCAGAGATAACGAAGCAATCGATATTGGAATCTCAGGCAAGAAGGGCCCTGTCGGGCTCGATCTTGGCTATCGCTCTATTGGAGTCAACTTTGGAGCGCCTGGGGATTGGGGCCGCATCGGTATGTGGTGGAACCCAACCAACATCAACGACTTCTATGCTCGTCCGACGATCGACCTTGGCCCGTGGGTGATCGCGGCTACCACTCACTACGTCACAGGTCAGGGTAAGCACGGTGAGGGCCCGGAAGTGACGGATGGCGTGATTCCCATGGACAAGGGAGATCGCGATGCCAACGTTTCGTTCACCTTGACGCGTAAGCTTGGGGGCGGCAAGGAAGCGCTGCTTGGTATGGAGTCCTCGGACTGGCATTTCCGAGATCGCGAGGCTACTGACGGCTTGCCGACAGCGAACCCTAAGGAGAAGTGGTACGACTTCGGAATGTCGTTCTCGAAGGAGAATACGACGTTCTCGATTCTGTTCCAAATCAGCGATTACGACAGCAAAGACTTCTTCGGATTCGAGCCATTTGGCGGCCATAGCAGCCAGACCACGGCGCACGGTGGCCTGATTTCTACGCAATTGACGACTAAGTTCTAAACGTCCAAAACGGAAATAGCCCGCAGACTCTTGAAGTCCGCGGGCTATTCCAGTCTTGAATTCTAATTATCCTGCAGCAACCGCGTATTCAACCTCGCGGCTCTGATGAAATGCGCGTGTGAGAGCCTGATCCAAGTCTGCGATCAAATCCCGCTTATCCTCGATGCCAACGCTTAACCGAAGCAAGGTACTGGGAATTCCCCTTGCAACCCGTTCTTCCTCGCTCATGGTTGCGTGGGACATCAGTGGCGGATAGCCAATCAGCGACTCTACGCCGCCTAGACTTTCCGCAAGTAGAAATAGCTTTGTCGATTCCGCGATTTTGCGCGCCACAGCGGCGTCTCCGGCGACTTCGAAGGCAATCATGCCCCCAAAAGCGCGCATTTGCTTTGCCGCGAGCTTGTGGTCAGGGTGCGACTCAAGGCCGGGATAATAAACCTTTGCGATGCGAGGGTCAGCCTCCAGAAACTCGGCAACAGCCTGCGCGTTCTCGCAGTGAAGCCTCATACGAGCTTCAAGCGTCTTCACGCCCCGCAACGTCAGCCAGCAGTCAAATGGGCTTGGCACGTTACCGACCGTCTTCGAATATTCGTAAATCTCGGCGTGGATGTCCTGGTTATTCGTGATGACCGCGCCACCGATGATGTCGCTGTGGCCAGAGATGTACTTGGTTGTGGAGTGCACGACAACCTCGATCCCCATGTTCAGAGGGTTTTGCAGGGCGGGGGATGCAAACGTGTTATCGAAAATGGAAACGAGGCCCAGCTCCCTTGCGATGGTAGCGATGGCCTCGATATTTGGAATCCTCATATTCGGGTTCGTCGGTCCTTCGAAAATCACGGCTTTCGTGTTCGGCAGGACGACGTCCCGCAAGGTACACGGTTCCTGGCTACAGAATTCCGACACAGAGATGCCGTATTTTGGCAGCAGCTTATGACAAAGGCGGTAAGTGCCTCCATAGATGTCGCTAGCCATAACGAGGTGGTCGCCGTGAGAAAGAAAGGACAGTGCGCCGGCAATTGCCGCCATGCCGCTTCCAAATGCAATGCAATACCGGCCGTCCTCAAGGGCGGCGATAACGTCTTCAATCGTTCCGCGATTAGGATTGCCGCAACGCGTGTAGTCGTAAGGAGGAAGCGTATCAAGGTCCTCCCAGCCGAACGTCGCCGATTGGTAGATCGGCTGTATGACAGCTCGGTAATCGGAGTCAAGGTCTTGACCCACACGCAAGGCTTTGGTCGCGAAGTGCATAGGACCAATTATGCGAACGAACGAAGGTGACTTAACCCCAATTTCGAATGCGGCTTTATTTTGTTTGGCAAATGAGGATCCAAAGATAACAATTGTTTGGCGAAAGGCGCTAGCGTCGGAACGGCGCTGGGAGGGCGCCGCTTTGTCGGGTCCCTCCCGACCCCACGTCGGGATGACACCCATTTAGGCGGCTCAGACCAGCTCAAGCGTCCCGTGCAGACCCTCAATCGAATTCGGCCCAACCCAAATGTCGAACGCGCCCTCCTCAACAACCCATTTCTCATCCGCGCCATAGAACCCAAATTCCTCGCGCGACAAATGGAACCGCACTTGCCGTCGCCCCTCAGCGGCAATCGCAACCCTCTCAAAGCCCTTCAGCTCCCTTATCGGGCGGGCCAGGCTGGCGACGCGATCACGGATATAGAGCTGCACAATCTCCTCACCATCGACTTTGCTTGTGTTCGCAACAGTGCACACCACCTCGTAGCCATCATCCTTTCTATCAATACCGAGTCCGCTGTAGTCGTAACTCGAATAGCTCAACCCAAACCCAAACGGATACAGGGGTGAATCCTTCTCGTCGACGTAACGGCTAACGCCTGCTCCGTAAGGATCGAGGGGGCGGCCGGTGAGCTTGCGGTTGTAATAGGTCGGGATTTGTCCGGTAACCCTTGGGAAGGTAATTGGAAGCTTGCCAGATGGATTCACAGTTCCGAACAGAACGTCCGCGATAGCCTGCCCACCCATCACTCCTGGGTGGAATGCGAAGAGAATTGCGTCCGCATTATCTTCCAGCCATTGGATAGCCAATGGCCTTCCACTCAAAACAACAACGACAATCGGAACGCCAATGCGCTTGAGTCCCTGCAGCCATTCAAGCTGCCCAGGCGGTAAGTCTATATATGCCACCGAATTGGCCTCGCCGGAGCGCTGCGGATGTTCACCAACGACGGCGACCGCGACATCGCAATACCGAGCCTGATTCAGGGATTCGTCATTCAAAGTCGAAGGGAACAGGACTTGATCCTTCCCGATCGCTGCCTCAAAACCTGCCTTGACCGTGATCACGTCCTCGGCTAGCCCGTCTAGGCACCACGTTCCATTGAGCACGTCAGTCGCCTCAATCAACGATCCGAACAGCCCAATATTCTTAGCCGTGGGCTTGATAGGTAGGACCCCGTTGTTCTTCAACAGCACCAGCGATTTCTGAGCGAGTTCCAGCACTGTTTGCTTGCCTTCGGGTGTGAATTGCACCTTGTCCGCCAGCGCCGTGTCCGTGTATGGGTTCTCGAACAGTCCCAAATCGGCCTTCAGTTGGAGCACCTTCATAACCGCCGTATCAATGGTCTCCATGCAAACTCGACCTTCGGCAACCAGTTTCTCAAGATGCGCGACCAAAGCACCCGTCGCCATGTCCATATCCGCGCCGGCATTAATGGCCAGCTCGGCCGCGTGCGCCCGGTCCTCAGCAACGCCGTGAAGGATCAATTCGCCGACCGCATCCCAGTCGGTGATCACAAAGCCCCTGAAACCCCACTCGTCCTTTAAAATCTCGGTCAGCAATCGTCGATTGGCCGTAGCGGGCACGCCGCCCACCTCATTGAAGCAGGACATGACCGTCCGGACTCCGGCGGCAACCGCCTCCTTGAACGGAGGTAAGTAAATATTCCGCAATGTGTAAGGCGTTATCTCGGCTGTGTTGTAATCACGTCCACCTTCAGCCGCGCCGTAACCGACAAAGTGCTTGGCACAAGCGGCCAGGTTCTGGGTCAAATCGTCGCCTTGAATACCCTCGATAACAGCCTTTGCCAGTCGACCTGCGAGAAATGGATCTTCGCCAAAGCCTTCGGCGACCCGTCCCCAGCGAGGGTCGCGAGAAACGTCCATCATCGGTGTAAAAGCCCAACGGATCCCATCAGCAAAGGCCTCTCTTGAAGCCACTTCCGATCCACGCTTTATGTCCTCTGTCGACCAGCTGGCAGCTTGCCCGAGCGGGATCGGGCCAACGGTACGGTGGCCGTGAATGACGTCCCTTGCGATCAGCAAAGGAATGCCAAGGCGAGATTCTTTGACGGCGATCTCTTGAAGCTTATTGATTGCCTGCGCCCGCACCCGATCTTGCCTTTCGTTCCCCGCATAGGCGCTCGAAGAACAAATAATCGACCCTACTTTGCCGGCGCGTAGGTCTTCAACGGAGGCGTCGCCCTCGTTGGCGGCTTGATTCAGCTGCCCAGCCTTTTCGGCGAGGGTCATTTTGGCGAGGAGCGCTTTCAGGTCAGGTCCGGGCACTGGTAGATTCTATGCGAAGAGCGGTGCTCGATGCTCAGGAAACCGCCAAATATTTGCAAAAGCGTTCTGCGGACTGAACGTTATTGGGGTGTTACGGTATTTCGGTCTTACGGTATCGGAAACCCGGCGCCGGCAATGGTTTTACAACTCCAATACCGCAATACCGTAACACCGCAATACCGTTCAGGACCGATTCAGGATAGAATGCGCCATGCAAACGAACGGGCAGCAGCGAAGCATCGCCAGCGTGATCTTTGCGTCCTCAGCAGGGACGCTGATCGAGTGGTACGACTTCTACATATTTGGCTCACTCGCCACAATCCTTGCCGGCCAGTTCTTTCCAAAGACCAATCCAACCGCAGCTCTGCTCTTCACCCTCGCCACGTTCGCTACCGGTTTTGTTGTGCGCCCCTTTGGAGCCCTCGTTTTCGGTCGGATGGGAGACATCGTCGGTAGGAAGCACACATTTCTACTCACTCTGCTGATGATGGGCGGGTCCACCTTTTTAATTGGTCTGATCCCAACCTACGAGATGATCGGCGTATTTGCCCCGCTCCTCGTCCTGCTGTTGCGCCTCGTGCAGGGTCTCGCCCTTGGAGGTGAATATGGCGGGGCGGCGACCTACGTCGCCGAACACGCGCCTCAAGGGAGACGCGGATACTTCACGAGTTTCATCCAGACCACTGCAACGCTCGGCCTGTTCGTCTCGCTACTCGTAATCCTGTTCACGCGAGCCCAAGTCGGCGAAGCAGCCTTCTCCGCGTGGGGATGGCGCATTCCATTCCTGCTGTCTTCAGTCCTCGTAATCATCTCATATGCGATTCGTCGCCAAATGAACGAGTCGCCGCTTTTCCAGAAAATTAAAGACGAAGGCAAAACGAGCGTGAATCCCCTACGGGAAAGCTTTGTCAATCCGGAAAACCGCCGCCTTGTCATCATCGCATTGATCGGAGCGACCATGGGCCAGGGCGTCGTTTGGTACACGGGCCAGTTCTACGCACTGTTCTTCCTTCAGACAGTCATGAACATCCAGGGCGCCGTTGCCAACAAGATCATGGCGTGGGGGCTTGTCTTTGGGACGCCGTTCTTCGTCGTCTTCGGTCTGCTGAGTGATCGCATCGGCCGCAAGAAGCTGATGATGGCCGGGTGCCTGCTGGCTGCGATTGGTTACATTCCCATCTATTCGGCGATGCAAACTACCGTGCCTGCCGTTACAACTCTTGGGGCTCCAGCCATCTCGGTTGATTCGGTCATGGACCCAGTTACCAAGAAGTCGACGGTTACGCGCGTTGAATCCTGGAAATCAGATTCAATGACTGTCTCCAAGAAGACGCCGCTAAATCCGGACGACTTGACGCCCAAGAAGGATGAAAAGCCGAAGACCGAGATCACGCCCGGGTCGGGCATTTTCTGGACGCTTGTAGGTTTCGTGTTCCTCCAGGTTCTGCTCGTCACCATGGTCTACGGCCCAATTGCCGCTTTCCTTGTCGAGCTGTTCCCAACCCGAATTCGCTATACCTCTATGTCGCTGCCGTATCACATTGGAAACGGCGTGTTCGGAGGGCTGGTGCCATTCATAGGCACCGCCATGGTGGCAAAAACTGGCAACAGTCTGGCTGGCCTTTGGTATCCGATCACCCTCGCGTCCATCACGTTCATCGTAGGATCAATCTTCATTCACGAGAAGAAAACGAGTGGCGGATTTGAAGAGGTGACAGAACCGGGCCTCGCGCCAAGGACTACCGACGAATCGCCGCAGAATTCGGTGGACTAGCCGGAATTCCGGGTAGGGAGGGATCGCCCCGTGCCCTCCTGGCCCGTGCCATCTCGTCTTGGACGCCCAAGTCGAACGTTGGAAAGGACGGCACGGGGGCCATCCCTCCCTACGTCATTGGGAACGGGCGGTTAGCTTGCCCAACTCCATGCTTGCAAGCTGCCGGTAAACCCTATCGACCTCCGTGATAACCAATTCCCTACCCTCTGGGTCAAGCGAACTCAACACATGCTCGACAGCCTTGTCATAGTCTCGCTTGAACTTCGTATTGAGCTTCTTCCACTCAACGCCCGCCAATTTATCCGCGACGGCTGGATCGTATGGGAGTTGGCCGAGGGCCAAGAGAACGGCCACGATCGGATACCCAGCGTAGCCCTGCCATATCGAGGCATTGTCATTGGAAGCAAACGACGCCTGGTCTTCTGACCACCTCACCAGATATGTCTTGTCACCGGACGAAGAAACCACCTTTGCCCCGCCAAGCCCCAGAGTGACGCGACCGTCGGCCAGCGCACTGAAAGCTTCGTATATCTTTGCTTTAGGAGGGAGATTCCACAGCGCCATCTCCATGACTATACGCCTTCCCCGCCCGACGAATGACGCCAGAAACCCGGTTCTTTCAGCCCAACCTGTCCGTCCAAACTCTTGATGGAGGGACGGTCTGGATAGGGATTGGCTCTTGCCTGACAACTGCGTTGGGCGAACTTTTTGAATTGCGTAGTTTTCCACTTGTAATCGTTGGTCCGTCGTGTTAGCATTACGGCCCACAGCGATTTACTAAGTAAAAATGCTGGGTGCTTTTAAGTCCTGTCTAGTCCGGGGTGTTTTTGAATGGCTTCTAATAATCGGTTTCGCTCTCGCCTTAATCCGCGTGCTTTGGATTCGCTGCGTCATGCGCCTGCTACCCAAGGCCTCATCGGCCGCCGCGCGTTCTTAGTTGGCGCAACTGCACTTGGCGTCGCTGCGCCTGCCGCCCGGGCTGCCTCAAAAGTCGGCAACGTTGCCGGCTACCGCATGCGCAAGCAGATTCGGCAGGGCAAAGTCCAGCGCGTCACCTTCGAGATCAATGGCGCAAGTTGGACTGTCGACCCATCGCTCTTTTCCGGCAATCCTGAGCTATCGGTCCGTGAAGATGGCAAAGCAGTCACCGTCAGCCTGAAGGGCGCCCGCTACCCGGGCACCAACACCGAATTGAGCTTTGAAGCCCACGTAACTCCAAGCCTCCTTGGCCACACGATCAAGTTTGAGCTCCCCGCTGCGGGCCTGGTGATGGAAGCGCCTTTCGCAGAGTGGCTGAAGGGCGAAAAAGCACTAGGAACAAAAGTTAGCAAGGACGAGGCCGAGAGAGTCTTTGCCGGCATTGGAAACCACGCGACCCTTTCGCTCGCCGATGGCAAACTCACCTTCAGCCCAACCAATGAACTTGGATTCGTTGGCGCTGCGGTTCTGAAGACCGATACCGCTGAATTCCCAATCGGCGAATTC
>JBBQMJ010000036.1:0-13720 GCA_038328815.1 Fimbriimonadales bacterium
GTGTTGTGGCCGCGTTCCGGAACAAAGACGGCATCCATAGGTTTAGAGAAACAACGTTTCGCAAGTGCCCTCGAACCCCTTGCCTAATTGATGAGATTTCTCTATACTGGTATATACACTAGTATCTGTATTGAGAGGTGATTTGAATTGAATAGAGCAGATCGACACATGTTTCGCAGCACCAAGGGCCGGACTCTGGCAGCGGCTTTCGCCTGTTTGGCAGTTGGGGCTAGTACTTACGCACAAAAGACCACCACCCGACCCGTGGTCGTCCAGCGTCCCGTCTTACAGCGACCGGTTCTTCAACGCGCGATTGGAACGGACCATTTTAACTTTCCGCCACCCATCTTGGAGACGACCTTTCACAATCCTCCCTTCAACACGACCTCGCCGACGTGGGCCAAGGATCGCGTGGGAGGCAAGACATTTCTTTCAGGGCTAACCGGAGACGCACCCTTTGAGTGGACCCAGGTCTTCAATCCCTCCGAAGAGGTCGACCTCGATTTCGTCGGGCTGAGCGGTTGGGCGTTGTCGCCTAGTATTTCCGACAAGGACAATCCCTTCCTTCACCCGTTCGGCTTTGACTTCGAATTTCTGACCGCTCCTGATCCTGCCTACCAATATTTGGCTGCCCCGACCAACGATAACGAATATGTCGCTGCGAAGGCTCTGACTCTTCAGCGTGGCCACCCGGTTCCTAACGTCTTGGGAATGGAAGTAGACCAGAACCTTGTTCCCCCGTTCTACAGAACACAAGATGGTGACCGAGTTGCGCTTTGGGGGCGATGGATTGTTGACACAGGCCATGGAGATTTCCATACCGAGATTCACCCACCAGCCATGCTCGTGAACGCAAGGCCAATGGCCGGGAATACGAATGACGAAACTGAGGCAACTATCATCGGGAGGCCTTATTTGGTCGGGCAGACGTTCGAAGTAGACGATTACCCGATGAAGGCTCACCTTCTAAATGAAGTTGGCAAGGTTCAAACGTTTCGCTCCACAAGCCTGGAGGCGCATCCTCATATCAAACCCAAACCGTTTCAGGGCGTGCATTTGATGAGCTTTGTGGTTCGGCCGCCCTCCAAAAGGGGCAAGGCAACTGATCGGTTGTTTGCAACCTATAAGTTCACGGTTCGCACCGGCGTCGCTGTGCAACTAGTCAATTCCACCGATGCGGTAACTGTTTACGTGGTGATGAACGACGCTCAGTACAAGGCCCCAGCTTTGCCGCCGAAGCACTCAGTAAATATCTCTCGTTCCGACCTTAAGAAACTGAACTCAGACGCCGGTAAGGACTATGACGAGATGATCATAGCTGCCGTCTTACTTCCCGGGAACCCGATTGCGGGCATTCTCGACTCGCTGGGAATTACGACTGACCGCTATGATCCGCTGGTGCCGATCTTAGGCAACGCGACTACGATGAATGTCGCGTCGCTTGCTGGCAATACACCAGGAGTCGTAACGAATAATGTGCAGCCGTTCCCAATCTCGGGATTCATTCGGCTGAAGTGGGACCGCTCGGGACCCACTGCAATCGCCAGGTGAATTGCTTGGGGCGGCGAGGCTTAAATGCCCGCCGCCCCCAAGCTGCTAAAATGATTGGCTCATGCCAACATTAGACACCGCCGTCTCGACTTCCAAACTGACCGCAACATACCTGGATCGCCTAGGCGTTTCCCTAGACGGTTGGAAAGGTAATGACTTGCAAGTTCACTCTCCCGTGGACGGTGAGCTAATCGCCAGCCTACGCATCAATACTAAGGGCGAAGTCGGCGATGTGATTACCAAATCGGCCGAAGCCTTCAAGGCTTGGCGCGAGGTGCCGGCTCCGCGCCGCGGTGAGCTCATTAGGTTGCTTGGAGAGCAGCTAAGGCTCCATAAGGAAGACCTTGCCCACATCGTCACTCTTGAGTGCGGCAAAATTCTTGAAGAGGGTCGGGGCGAAGTGCAGGAGATGATTGACATCTGCGACTTCGCAGTCGGTCTATCTCGCCAGCTTTATGGCCTCACGATCGTTTCAGAAAGGCCGAATCACTCAATGCAGGAGAATTGGCTTCCGATTGGCCCTGTTGGAGTCATTAGTGCGTTCAACTTTCCTGTCGCGGTTTGGTCTTGGAATGCGGCTCTTGCCTTTGTCTGCGGCGATTCTGTGATTTGGAAGCCATCCGAGAAGACTCCACTTTGCGCCATTGCTTGCCAGGCGTTGTTTGAGCGGGCCGCGAAGGAATTTGGAGGTGTGCCAGCCAATCTCAGCCAAGTAATTATCGGGCTGGCTGAAGTCGGCGAAGCCCTTGTCGACGATCGCCGCGTACCGCTCATTAGTGCCACTGGAAGCACCCGTATGGGCGCTGCGGTAGGTCCACGGGTCGCGGCCCGATTCGGCAAATCACTTCTTGAACTCGGCGGCAACAATGCGATCATCGTCACCAAGCACGCCGATCTCGACGTTGCTATGCCATCCATTCTCTTCGGCGCCGTTGGCACCTGCGGCCAACGATGCACTTCGACGAGAAGGGTGATCGTTCACGAGAGCTTGTTCGATCAGCTCTTTGATCGACTCAAGGCTGCGATGAAGGGCCTGGAACCCAAGATCGGTAGCCCGTTGGAAGCGGGAACGCTGATCGGGCCGCTTATCGACAAGCTAGCCTTCGAACACATGGAAGCGAGCTTGGATAAAGCGAAGACGGATGCCGTTGAGGTTGTCGGCGGTGGCCGAGCCCTTTCCGACAAGTACCCGAACGGCCAATATGTTCATCCGGCGATGGTCAAAATGGCGAAGCAGACCGAAGTCGTCAAGACAGAGACTTTCGCCCCAATCACGTACGTGTTGCCCTATAAGACCCTTGAGGAAGCGATTGAGCTCAACAACGGTGTGCCCCAGGGACTCTCAGCCTCGATCATGACGACCGACCTTCGCGAAGCCGAGTTCTTCAAGAGGAATTGTGACTGTGGCATCGCCAACGTCAACATCGGTACCAGTGGAGCTGAGATTGGCGGCGCATTCGGCGGCGAAAAAGAAACCGGCGGTGGCCGAGAATCGGGGTCTGACTCATGGAAGGCGTATATGCGCCGCCAGACGAGCACTGCCTATTTCGGAACGGATAAGCCAGCGTTGGCCCAAGGAATATCTTTCGAAGCCGATACAAAAATCGCGCATTGAGGTCAGCTTTCGGGGGGCAGTTCACAAGCATGAAAATTTGTCTCACAGTGCGCACGTTTCCCTGAGGCAGTTGGAAACATCCCTTCCAATAACTATGTCGTACACCAACCAAGGTGACGACATGCGCAAGATGACCAACGATACGACTACCGGAGAGACCCACGTCAACAGGGACCACCTCGCCGGATCGAAGGTCGGAAGTGACGTACCAGCCGAGATCAGAGTGATTTCAGGGGACTTTAGAGCCTTTGGACTCATGCCGTACGAGTCATCAGCCTACGGCAACTCTGAGTCTCCGGCCCTAACCTGGTCTTCGATTCCTGACGGCACTCATTCTATTGCAGTGATCATGGAAGATGCGGACTCCGGTAACCCACCAATCGTCCACTGGATGGTCGCAAACATCGCTCCCGCCGAACAAGGGCTTCCCTTCATGGTTCCAGAGGGCCAGAGCCCAAAGCAGATCAAGGGAGCTATTCAGGGAATCACGACGAACGGGCAGGTCGGTTACTTCGGCCCTCGGCCGCCGGCCGGTGGCAAAGCGTGCGAATATCACTTTCAAGTGATAGCACTGGACACCGAGCTGCCCCTTAGGGCCGGTTTTGGCCGTAATGACCTCCTGAGCGCTATGAAGGGTCACGTGCTTTCATGGGGCGTGTTGGTCGGTATGTTTCGTCGATAAGCCCTGTCCACTTGCGGGAACAACCACTTAACCGGCAGAATCAGCCATGCGCTGGCGATGCCACTTCTTTCTAGCTGCGAGCTTATCCCTTGCTCCCTGTGCCTTTGCTCAAGACAAAGATAAGGATAAAGATGCGGCCCCGACGATCGCAGAGAAAACGAAGGGCCTAACCGAGCGGCCGGGCCTTATCGCGAGTTACCTCGATACCAAGAAGGCCAAGGTCTATCTAAAACTGCCTCCGGCTAACTCAAGCGGCTTGGTCGGCGAATACCTGTTCGTCGAAACGATGGCCACTGGTCTTGGATCCAACGACTTGGGCATCGACCGCGGCCAGACTGGGCGCACTGATATTCTGGACATTAAGACGGTCGGCAATAAGGTGATCTTTGTCGTTCCGAACCTGAGCTACCGCGCGACCAGTTCCAATCCAGAAGAGATTCGCGCCGTTACCGACGCCTTTGCGACATCGATCATTTTCGCCACGACGGCGGTTGCTGCAGACGCCGATGGTTCACTGCTCATCGATGTCACCGACTTCGCCGTTCGCGATGCACACAACTCCGGCGACACTTTAAAGGGCTACAGCTTGGACAAGGAGCGAAGCGTCCTTGATGTTAGCCAAACCAAAGCCTTCCCTGAAAATTTGGAGTTTCAGTCATTCCTCACCTTCACGACTTCTGGCCCGGGCGCCTTAGTGGGAAATCATGCGCCCGATGCAAAGGCAGTAACGCTTACGGAAAGGCAGTCGATCGTCAAGTTGCCCGAACCAGGCTACAAGCCGCGTAAGTTCGACCCTCGAACCGGCGCATTCAACATTAGCTTCCTTGATTTCAGCGCCCCTTTAGGTCAACCGCTGCTCACCATGTACGCGGCAAGGCATAGGCTTGAAAAGACTGAGCCGTATGCAGCTCGATCAGCGGTTAAGAAGCCGATTGTGTACTACGTTGATCGAGGCGTGCCAGAGCCGATTCGCAGCGCCCTCATCCAAGGCGGAAACTATTGGGCAAAGGCCTTCGATGAGGCCGGCTTTGTCGATGCGTATCGAGTCGAGTTGATGCCGGAAGGCATTGATCCTCTAGACACTCGCTACAACGTCGTCATGTGGCTAAACAGGTCTACGAGGGGCTGGGCTTATGGTCAGTCAATCACCGACCCCCGTACAGGTGAGATCATTCGGGGCGCTGTAAACCTGGATTCCCAGAGAATACGCCAAGACATCATGCTTTACGAAGCTCTCTTGGGAACGGCAAAAACGGCCAGCGGTAGCGCGGACGATCCAGTTCAGATCGCCCTTTCGAGAACCCGACAACTCGCCGCCCACGAGATCGGCCATACGCTTGGCTTTCAGCATAATTTTGCCGCCAGCACCTACGGTCGCGCCTCCGTGATGGACTATCCGGCTCCCTTGATCAACATTGGCCTGAACGACACTCTGGATTTCAGTGACGCCTATATGCAAGGCATCGGTGCGTGGGATATGCAGGCTGTCAAGTGGAACTACTCGCAGTTCACCCCGAATCAAGACGAGGCCGCGGAGCTTGACAAGATCGTCCGCGATGGAATCTACAGAAAGCTGCTTTTTCTGAGCGACGACGACGCTACCGAAACGAACGGTGCCAACCCGTTGGCAAACCGGTGGGATAACGGTAAGGACCCCATCAAGAATTTGGAGACCTCTCTCAGGATTCGCGAAATCGCGATGAAGAAATTCGGCGAAAGAAACATCAAAACCGGCCAGCCGATTGGACTCCTTGAGGAGGTTTTTGGGCCGTTGTACTTCTTCCATCGGTACGACATTGACTCGGTTGCAAAGATGGTTGGAGGCGTGCACTATGTACACGCGGTGAAGGGAGATGGGCAGCCAGCCCAGTATCCGGTGGCGCCCGAACGCCAAGTCGCGGCTTTCGACGCCTTGCTGACCTGCCTCCGCCCCGAGAACCTTGATGTGCCTCAAAGTATCGCCAACCTAATCGGACCGCGCCCTAACAGCTATCCCGACAGCCGAGAGCTCTTCCAAAAGGACGCTCCGTACATTTTCGATACCGTGGCTGCCGCTTCATCTCTCGCCGACCTTGTCCTGTCACGGATGACCGATCCTGGTCGATGCGCCCGGATCATTGAGGAGAACGATCGCAATCCTGATATTTGGCCGCTTAATAAAACGTTCGCCATGCTTTCTATCAGCCTTGCGAGCCAGCCAACGCATTCGCTGATTCAGGGAGATATCGCGCTTGCCGTGCAGCATGTTTGGGTCACCCGATTGATGGACGTAGCCGCAAACCCGTCGGCATCGCCCAAGGTTGCAAACGCAGCTAGCGCCCAATTGCGCCGCATGCTTAAGTCGCCGGGTTATAGCGAAGAACTGGTTGCAGAGATCCGGCGCTTCCTGTCACGGCCGCTAACGGATGCAAGACGCGTCGCACCGCCGCTACCCGCGTTGCCGGGATCGCCTATTGGGGGCTAGCTTCAGTCGGTATGCGGTATGCGGGATGCGGTATGCATTCCGGCCCGCAGTCAATCCCCCGATCTTCGGCCAACAATCGACATCGTGAAAACATTCAAAGCAAGGCGGTGGGCTTCTAAGAACGAGTCAGCGCTGAACTCGACAGTGTAGGCGTCCGTCCGTGATACGCCAATCAACGTCGCTGCCATATCAGCTTCAGGCGAAGTCCTGAAGGCGACTGACATTTTCACCGGTCCGCCAATTGCATAAGGCTTAGTTGTGGCCGCGTTCAGCACCGCCTGCCGCGCTGCTTCTTCAATCCCAGGAATCGTCACCGACGGGCTGAGCAATTGGCCCAGCGCATATCCAAATCCCCGCTTCGTGGCAAAGGTCTGCACACGACCCGGCAGACATGCAATAGCCTCATCACATCCGCCCTGATCGCTCGATACAAACACGGTTGGCACTCCAAAGGCGCCCGCAATCACGGCGCTCACGGCAATCTCGCCAACCGCTTCACCATTTATCGCGAGCCGGTGCAGTCCGCCAACCAGGGCATGCTCCATCATGCCAAACCCGCCCGCCATGGCATGATAGCCAACGAGCATGGAAGCCGAAAACGACGAATCGATGCCTTCCATCATTCCCAAAGTGCCCGCGCCCATTCCCGAAATCAGTTGGGTTCCTGGCTCCAATTCGTCGATCAATAGGTTCTTGCAAGTCGCATGGGAGTCCTTGACGACAACCTCAGTCGCACCTCCGGCGCGAGCTCCCCGGATGGCAGCGTTCACGTCCCCAGTGAGCATTCGACGCGCGAAAGGATAATCGTAATGAGCGCTGTCCGGACGGCTGCATTGGCTGAAAGAGGCAATCCCCGTCGCGCCCTCAATATCGACCGAAATATAGATTTTCATTAATTTTGCAATACTACACCGAAATCAGGCGGTCGCGATGAAGACAAACAGCAGACACCAGCTTGCCTCGCCCACCTGAGAGAGTGGCAATTGAAGGTTCGGCGGCATCGCATATACGCAAAATAGCATTGGTATCCAAAAAGCCCAGCAAGGAATCAGAGTTGGGACGACCTTGGTCAAATAGAACTGCGCCCGCATTTCCGACAGTAACGCCTTTAACGAGAAACCGGCCTTTCGCCATTCAAATAGGATGACCGCTGTGGGAATGCATAGGAACGGCGAGAACAGCCCCATGTCCACGACGGTCTTCTTCACCAGCGTCAGCACATGTATGTCTGTGCCGAACCAGATGCCCTGGTAGCGGTAGAAGAAATCCACTTGGATTGCTACGATTGCGTAGACGAACGCGTTGAACAGCGTGTCAAGCCAGAATGTCCGATCAAACGCCTTTACTTTTCCGGTAACTGCTCTGGCAATAGAGGGCAGCAAGCCGCCGGAAATTGATCCGCTCACCAGGTCAAACCGCACGCCTCCTGTTTCCTTTAGGTGTTGCAGCGACTCCGTAGCCTCTCGCAAACCGGTGCTTCGGTAATAGGTGAAGACTAGGGTGGCGGCAAGGCCCTGCATCAGCAGAAACGGAGCCCAATTGTGCTTAACAGCAGCGATTCCGGGAGCCGTGGCGGCGTGAATACTGAAGGTCTCTTTCTGCGCCCTTTCCTCTGGCTGAATCAAAGATTCTCCATAGCCCGATTTGGCGCTTCCATTTGCAAAGAATACTGCCTGCGGCGAATTGAGCCGACCTAACCGGCTAAACGGAACAAAATATCGCCAATTTCGGCGAACTTTAACCTGAATAGCCTCAAGTCTGACCCGGTAACGCCGATGTTGTGTTAGGGACTAATCGGGCGCGGAAAATGGCCGCTAAATTTGCTTGCCTCGAACTGTGAGGAATGCGGGCAAATGTGGAACTAAAAATGAGGGGTTTGATCGGCGTTTAATGTTTTCAGTTATTGGAATCGTAGTAGTCCTCGTCTTCATCGTCATTGGTTACATCATGGACGGTGGAAATCTGGGCGTGCTCATGCAGATCCCAGAGTTTGTCATCCTGTTGGGTGCTGGGTTCGGCTCATTCCTTGGCGCCAACGGAATGAAGAACGTACAAGCCACCATCAAAACCATGATGGGCTTGCTCAAGACCGATCCCTACACGAAATCAGCCTACAACGACGTGCTGAAGATGATGTATCAGCTCTTCAACGTCGCACGTAAAGAGGGCCTGCTCGGCCTCGAAAAGCATATCGAGACGCCCGAGACCAGCGACATAATAAAGGCGTTCCCCAGTTTTCTGAGCAATCACCACGCGACCTGCTTCTTCTGCGACACGATGAAGGTCATCCTCACCGGCGCCGTCGGCCCCCACGACCTTGCCGAAATGATGGAGATCGACCTTGAAATCGCCCATCAGGAAGCTAAAACCCCCGCTGAGGCGGTTCAAGTTGTTGGTGATGCGATGCCCGGCTTCGGAATCGTCGCGGCTGTTCTTGGCGTTATCATCACGATGGGCAAAATCGGTGGGGACGCAGCCGAAATCGGCCACTCCGTTGCCGCGGCTCTCGTTGGAACATTCCTTGGAATTCTTCTGGCCTACGGAATCTTTGCCCCCCTTTCCCGTGCCATGGAACTCCGCCTGAAGTCCGAAGAGCAGTATCTGAACTGCATCCGCTTTGCCCTGTTCAGTTTCGCGCGGGGCGAATCACCCATAACCTGCGTTGAATTTGCCCGCCGCAATATCGAGCCCAGCGTTCGACCTGGCTTTGCCGAGATGGAGAAATCGGTTAAAGAAAAGGCCGCTTAGCAGTCTGACTTTCAAGCGCCATGAACGAAGGCACCCCGATTATCATCAAGAAGAAGAAAGGCCATGGTGGCCATGCCCATCACGGCGGCTCTTGGAAGGTTGCCTACGCTGACTTCGTCACCGCCATGATGGCCTTCTTCATGGTCATGTGGATCATGGGTCTTTCTGACCAATCACGTGCCCAGATTGCTGGCTACTTCAACGACCCTCTCGGCTTTGAGAAGAACATGCCGAACAGCAAGAACGTGATCAATATCAAGACCGCGCCACCGCAGGATCAACACAAGGTCAAGGTTCAGGACGAGCTCGCCAGTGATGACGTCAAGCAGGTCGAAGAAGAGAAGAAACTCCTCCAAAAAGCTTTAGATACAAGTAGCGGCGATCTCGCCATGAAGGACATCATCAAGCAGGTTGAGGTCACTATCACTTCAGAAGGCCTCCAGATTGAATTCATTGAAAGCACGGGAGCCGTGTTCTTTGAAAGCGGCAGCGCGATTGTCCGCCCGGTCGCAAAGGAGCTGGTTGCCAAGATTGCTCCCATTATCGAGAAATCCGGCCGGAAGCTGATTATCGAGGGTCACACGGACTCGATTAAATACCCTAGCGAGACCTATTCCAATTGGGACCTAAGCGCCGACCGCGCAAATGCCCTAAGGCGCTTGCTTGTCGCCGATGGAGTAGCCGACAAGGCCGTCCTTCAGGTCCGCGGATATGCCGACACAAAGCTAAAGCGACCCGACGACCCAACCCATTTTAGCAACCGCCGCGTTACGGTTCTGCTGCCATTCAAGGACGTGACGAACCCGATTCTGGACCTTCCTAAGGAAGAGTTTAAGCATGAGAAGGAAGCGGTTTTCCGCCAGTCCGTTAACCTCGCGCCTAGCCAGCCTGACATCACGGCTCCTGCGGCCAAACCCTATTGGGATCATTAGAATTTTGAACCCTAACATTCACAGTGACGCCATTTGCCTAGCTCGCTCGTCCTGAATCGCTGAAAGGACCCAAATCTATGGCGAACCTAAGCGGCAACCTTTGGGAATTCAATTTGGCAAAGATCATCGTGGTCGATGTCTCGGACGATTATCGTCTGATGCAGCCCCCGATGCCTTCGGATTTCTATCCCGTGCTCGAGGAGATATGGCTCCCGGCGCATAACCTGGCCGGTTCACTGCACAAGCGCAGCCTGGTCACCGGCTACCTCTACGACTGGCACGAAAGCCCAGACCATCAGCATGGCTTTTGGTATGTCGGCGTAGTGAAAGAGAATTTAGCTAAACAGGACTCTCCCGGCATCCAAGTGCACCAATCCGCGTAGCACTTCTTTCCGGTGTAGTCGTCGGATGGTTTGTGCCGACGTCCGGAAATGATGAGATTGAGCGAAGCGACCGAACGCCTAAAAACCAAAAGCCGTACTGGGGCCACCAGTACGGCTTTCTTGAATATGGGCCAACGCGAACGTGTTTAGCGTACGTGGTCGGCGATGTTTCGGCGAATCATAGCATCGGCGATATCGTCCCCGGTTGGGTTGTATGCGCCTGCTTCAATCCTGGCCTTGAGCTCAGCAACCATGTCCTCTCGATCGGGCATGTTGATGACCTCGCGGGCAATCATCTTGACGAGGGGTGCTTCTGCTTCGCGCTTGGCAATGTTCTCACCGATACCGGCGATTTCCCCGACGATGGCATGAGAACCATCCTGAATCTTCTTAATCTCGTTGTCTGATATTCGCATTGGCTTATTCCTCCAGCGTTCCATCAGACAGGTATCCCGGCTTTCTCTTGGCTTTTCAGCTTTCGAGACCCTTAGGCTTTGCGTGGCTAGAGTCGCCTCTACCGTGCCTTTTTCTGTCGCGGGTGTTTGCACCCGATATTGTCTTCGGCAGTCCTATGGAAGTTCTTTAGGGCCCCATAGGTATTTTTTTCAGATTTTTCTTATTTTGTATTTTCCCGATTTTCGACGCTTGATAAAAGATAGGTCAAATCTCGTGCCTAATGAAGGGCAGACGTCAGGAAACCAGCGTTTTTGCCTCAGTGGCCGAAAGAATAACACTTCCAAGACCTTGCTTGCAGCGGACAATACGCGGGATGCAGGATTCGGGATGCGTGGACTGCATTCCGCATTCCGCACGCCGTATCCATCCCCTAGTAGAATAATCAGTAGAAACCGTCTCTCAGGAGTCAACGAAGATGCCGCGATACCACCGCTTAGGCCAACTACCCGCCAAACACCACATCCAGTTCAGGCAGCCCGATGGCAGCCTCTACGCCGAAGAGCTCTTCAGCACGATGGGCTTTAGCGGTCCCATGACGACGATGTATCACATCAACCTCCCCACTGAGGTTTCTGGCTGGGAGGATAAGGGCAGCGTCAAGATCGAGTACCTCGATGACGAACCCCTGCGGCATCGCCATCTTAAGACCAGGCTTATGAAGCCACGCGGCGACGCTGTCTCAGGCCGTGTGCCCCTCCTGGGCAATCAGGACCTCGAGTGGAACCAGGTCTTTGTCGCTGACCAGATGGAGACGTTCTTCAAGAACGCTGATGGCGATGAGTGCCTATTCATCCACGATGGCGAAGGCGTTCTCGAAACCGTCTTCGGCTCGATTGACTTCCGCCCAGGCGATTACCTTGTCATCCCGCGCGGCACGATTTACCGGCTCAATTTCAAATCTCTGCCAGTCCACATGCTGGCAATCGTGAGCTATGGTCCCATCGAGATTCCGAAACGCTATCGCAACAGCTACGGCCAGCTCCTAGAGCACGCGCCTTACACTGAGCGCGATATCCGCCCACCTCACGAGCTCGTAACTAAAAACGAGCGCAAATCACACCAGGTCCTGATCCGTGCGCGCCATCGCCATACGCTGTACACCTACCCTTATCATCCATTCGATCTCATTGGCTGGGACGGCTATGTCTTTCCGTACGCATTCAACATCAACGACTTCCAGCCAATCACCGGCAAGCTCCACATGCCCCCGCCCATCCACCAGACCTTCGATGGCAACCGGTTCGTGATCTGCTCCTTCTGCCCGCGTATGCTCGACTACCATCCCGACGCCATCGTCGTCCCCTACAACCACTCTAACGTCGATTCCGACGAGGTGCTGTACTACTGCAACGACAAGTTCGGTTCTCGGCGCGGCATTGAGGAGGGCTCGATAACGCTGCACCCTCTAGGAATTCCCCACGGGCCACAGCCAGGCGCCGTAGAGGCTTCCTTGGGCGCCACAAGGACCGAAGAGCTAGCGGTGATGGTTGACACCTTCCATCCCTTCAAGATCACGAAGGCTGCGTTACAGATTGAGGACGGTACCTACTGGGAGAGCTGGAAGACGAAAATCAGCGCCCCTCCGGGTACACCGACAATTACCGGCGACTGATTTAGAGTGCGGCGATTCCTTCGCCGCTTTCACCGGCTGTTGATATATATATCTGGCACCCCTTCAGGGTGCTCCGCACAGGAACAGTCAACCCTGGGTCTGCGACCCTGGGCTATTTTCTATCACCCCTACTGGGTGCAATTCAACCCTTGTTGACCGTCAATGCAGCTACGAGTGTCAACGTATCCCAAGAATTATTCGCTTCCGCTGAAAGTTAATGGTTGAGCTCGACCCCAGCGGGGTCAAAGAGAATAGCCCGGGGTCGAAGACCCCGGGGAACGAACCATTTGGGAAGCACCCCTGGAGGGGTGCCAAATCTCCGGGTTCCGAACAAACGATCAACCGTGCGTTACTTCCCGCCGTCAATCCCGCCAGAACTGCCGTCATCACCCTTTGGCTTCGGCTTAGGCCGCGGCTTCCGGTCGCCATGTCGGCTATTCTTGTTCACCGCCCGTCGCGCACCCGTCGGCTGCGATAACGTCGGATCGCTCAAGAAATCCTTCCGCAGAATAAGCGCCTCTACAATCTCAAGTTCATGAGCCGAGAGATCATCAACGGAACGGGCACCGGAATCCTGCATAACGCCGGCAACAATTGATGGTAGCGAGCTCAAGTTGCCCGTATTGACCTTCCGATCCATCAGGATCGCCATACCCGCTTCTGAGTGCACGAAGTCGCAAATCTTACACTTCACCGTGCCATCAGCGGTAGCAATCGGCACCAAGTCCTCACTTGGGTAATACATTGCCTTGGCAGTTTGAAGTTGAGCTACACGGAAGGCATCGCTTTTTTGTCCCGCGCGTTGGAAAACGGCGGTAAGCCGCTTGTCTTCGATAATTGCTTTCGCCGCGTCCGTTCCCGTAACCTCTTCACCGGTCGCCATATCAATGCAATCCAGCTTGCCGCCGGCGGTAACGTCAATCCCATAGCGCCTGAAGTCATTATTAAAGGCATCCGGTCGCGCCTGCTTCTCACGCTTTAATACAGCCCCAAGCGAACCTGAGCCACCCTCCAGACATGCGAACTGGATGAACCCAATTGAGACATAGCCCGTGTCGTACGTGTTGACCGAGTCAAAGCCGCCTTCAAGCGGCGACACTGCCGCCATCACGTGCTTTTCGGTTTCCGTTAGGCCAGCCATATTGCATAACCGCTCAACTTCGTCGGACTCAAGCTTCAGCTTCGCGCCCGCGCTCTGCACGCCGTTCGTGGCGCGGTAGTAGGCGTAGCGGGCACGCATGTCCACCGCATCCTGGTATTGGATCGTAATACCGTCG
>JBBQMJ010000037.1:0-13704 GCA_038328815.1 Fimbriimonadales bacterium
GGTGACAGAGAATAGCCCGGGGTCGAAGACCCCGGGTCTCGTGATAAAGTCGAAAGCACCCTGGAAGGGTGCCAGATGTTAGGGCAGGCATTCAAGGCAACGAAGGATATGCCGGCCATCGAAACACGTTTGCACCCCGGAGGGGTGATAGAGAATAGCCCGGGGTCGAAGACCCCGGGTCTCGTGATAAAGTCGAAAGCACCCTGGAAGGGTGCCAGATGTTAGCGCAGGCATTTAGGGCAGCGAATGATATCCCGGCCATCGAAACTTTACAGCCCGTGCTGGCCCGCCCTTATAAAATGACGCAGCGTCGTCTGGCCTATCAGCCGTATTTAAGAAGGTAGGATACGGGTTCGGCCCGACCTTAATTAGCGTGCATCAAGGACCTGCCAGCCCCTATATCTCTTACGAAAACGTCGAAGTTCGGTACACCGATTTGGTGCGTGGACTACGCGGCGTCTCCATGCAAATTCAGAAGGGCGAATTCGTGTTCTTCGTCGGAAAAACCGGCGCAGGCAAAAGCACGATGCTGAAACTCTTATCCCGGGAGGTCTGCCACACGGCTGGCCGCGTCATTCTTCAGGGCCGTGAGCTGAATACCGTCCGGGAACGCGACGTTCCTGCCCTGCGCCGCGGAATGGGCATCGTCCCCCAAGATTTCGCACTGCTCCCAAGAAAGCGAGTTTGGGAAAACGTGGCCTATGCCATGCGAGCCGTCGGTGCCACCCGGAGGGAAGTCAGGCAGCGGGTTCCAGAAATCTTGGAGCAGGTGAACATTGGCCATCGCGCCGATGCCTACCCCCACGAACTCAGCGGCGGCGAGCAACAGCGCGTCGCAATCGGCCGAGCCCTCATAAACAACCCGCCCCTCCTCCTCGCCGATGAACCCACCGGCAACCTCGACCCCGAGCACTCGATGGAGATCATGCAAATCCTGAAATCCCTTAACGCTAAGGGCACCACGGTGCTAGTGGCAAGCCACGATATTCTCGTCGTCGAAAAAACCGCAAAGCGCATTGTCACCCTGGACGGCGGGCAAATCATGGATGACTCCGCCGCTCGACTCCCGGAAATCGATCATCAGCCGGTGCTGATCGAGCGCGAAGAAGAGCCATTCATCGAACGCGAAGAGCTCCAGCCAACGCCCCAAGGAGCGGACAATGCTTGATCGCTTTGAATTCTTAGTCAGCGAAGCAGTCGCCGCCCTAAGGCGAAATGGCCTAATGACCTTCGCCGCCGTCAGCACCGTCGCCGTCTCCTTATTCCTGCTCGGCGGCCTCGGCTATGTCTATTGGCGAGTAGCGGACTACGCCTCCACCATCCCCGGCAAGTTCGAAATGCGCGTCTTTATGAAAGACGACGCCACTCAAACCGAAGTGCAATCCACAGCCGCCTCAATCCGCGGTATCTCCGGAGTCTCCGCAGTTTTCTGGATTCCAAAAGACAAAGCGTGGGCGCTAGAGAAAGAAAAGAATCCCGAGAACACGGAGGGCCTAGACAACCCATACCCCGAGGCATTCAAGGTCAAGGTCACAGATCTTTCCCTCTCCGACGGCATAGCCGCTCAGATTAAGGCTCTCCCCAACGTCCAGCCAGATAAGTCAGTCGTCTACCTCCAGGAAGAGCAGAACTTCGTAGACCAAGGACTAAGGCTGATCCGCTGGCTCGGCACCGTATTTGGCGGCTTGCTCTTTCTCACCGGCGGCATTCTGATTTACAACGCCATCCGCCTTACCGTCGAATCGCGCCGCCTTGAAATTCGGACTATGCAACTGGTTGGCGCTTCTCGCCTCATGATCCGAGTGCCCTTTCTAATTGAAGGAGTCGTTCAAGGCTGCCTCGGAGGCATCCTAGCCAGCCTCATGGTGCTCGCGGGCAACGAGTCGGTGGTTCGCTTCATCAACAGCATGAAGGGCGATGCAGCGGTGACGCCGTTTCCCCTTGGCATGATGCTCGGCATCTTGTGTGGCGTCGGCGCCGTTTACGGACTGCTCTGCTCATCGATGGCCGTGCGGAGGCCACTTAAGCTTCGATGAAATTCGGCGCCGCCCTGATGATCGGCCTGTTGCTTTTATCTGCGCCTGGCCTCGCCCAGCACAAGAAGTCCGGGCACAAGAAACCCGTTGGCCAGCTCAAGAGCGATCTTGCTCGCCTGAGAGCCAAGAAATCCAAGCTGAAAGCCGAGCTGCGCAAGACGAAGCGCGAGGCAAAAAGTGTCGTGAACGACATTCAAGTAGTTGATTCGCACCTTAGCCAGCTTGAAGATAGCCTTGCCGTGACCACAGACCGCCTAAGCGAAAGCCGCCGTGACCAGCGAGACACCGCAGATAAACTGGCAGAAGCAACCCAGCAGCTTGCCGCCACCAAAGAGCAGGTCCGCAAGCGGCTCAAGATCATGTACATGCAGTCCGATTCCACGCTCCTAACCGCCATGGTGGGAGTGAAAACAGTCGGCGACATCGCCTCCAGGCAAGTCTTGTATCAGCGCATCGCTGACAAAGACCGCAAGATGTTTAACGACTACCGCCAGCTTCAAGCCGAAGTCACCCAGCACAAGGCCCACGTCGATTCCCTCGTACAACGGGTCTCCGAACTTCAGCAAAGCCAACGAACGCAGGAATCCTCATTGCAGGATGCCCGCCAAGAAAAGAAGGGCTACCTTCACGAACTGCAAAGCAAAGTGGGAGAGCTGCAAGAGCTTGTCGACCAGTTCGAAGAGGACGAACGATCCATCACGTCGCAAATTCAAGCCTACGACGCAGGTCCGCGTTCCAATCTTCCCGCCTTCACCGGACGATTCTCTCGTCCGATCAACGCGCACATGACAAGCAGTTTCGGCATGCGCTACCATCCCATCCTGCACGTAACTCGCCTCCACGCTGGAGTCGATTTTGGCGCGCCCGTCGGAACAATCATTCACGCCGCCGCGGATGGCGTCGTGATCTCAGCCAGACAAATGCGAGGCTACGGCAACGTCGTCATCATCGACCACGGCGGCGGCATATCAACCGTCTACGCCCACTGCTCGCGCTTCATAGTCGGCTCGGGCCAGCGCGTGACGCGCGGCCAACCAATCGCCGCCGTAGGCTCCACCGGCCTCTCAACCGGCCCGCACCTTCACTTCGAAGTCCGCGTCAACGGCCACCCGGTGAATCCGCTGAGCCGACTCTAAGGTCTACAGCTCGATAACCGTCGGCAACACCAACGGTCTCAAAGACGCCCGCTTCTGAATCAGCCGCTTCACAACATCAGCCGCGTCATGCCTTACCCGACCCACGTCCTTCAGCTCGTCGCGACTCAACGACTTCAACCCGTCGACCAACACGTCAAGCGCCGTGTCCAAAATCCCCGGAGGCCCGTGAAAACCACGCGCCTGAAGACTCGGATCACCCACCAACTCGCCTTTCTCAAGGTCAAGCACAATCGTGATAATCACAATGCCGTCGTTGGATACGTTGTAGCGGTCGCGCAAAACCTCGTCCGGAATGCCCGGCGTGCCGCTGTTGTCAACCAACACGCGTCCGCAAGCAACCTGCTCACCCAGGTACGCACTCGTCTCATCCATGCAAAGCGGTACGCCGTCGGTCAACGTAAACATCCGGTGCTCGGGGTAGCCCATGCCGGCGGCAATCGTGTTATATAGGTGCTGATGCCGAGGCTCGCCATGAACCGGCGCAATGTAAAACGGCCGCGTCAGGTTGATCATCATCTTCAGCTCTTCCTGGTACGCGTGGCCACTTACGTGGATCGGCGACGGTGAGTCGTAAATGACGTTGCAGCCCTGTCTGAACAAGCGGTTGACCGTCCGCCAAATTGCCGCCTCGTTGCCCGGTATCGGCCGCGCCGAATAAATCAGCGTGTCGCCCTGCTTAATTTGCAACCTGCCGTATTCGCCCTTCGACATTTGCACCAGCGCGCTCATCGGCTCGCCCTGGCTTCCCGTTGTCAAAATTGCGATCTTGTCGTCAGGATACATCTTCATCTCATCCAGCCGAATGAGTGTGTTCTTGGGAATTTTGATGTAGCCCATGCGCGTGCAGATATCCAAGTTCTGCTCCATACGCCGACCAACAACCGCAACCTTGCGCCCCGTCTCAGAGGCCACTTCAAACAGCTGCTGCAAACGATGAATATTGCTCGCAAAAGTCGTCAGCAGCACACGGCCAGGTGCCTCCAAAAGCGTCTTGCGAAGCCCCTCCGAAACGCGCCTCTCGCTAGGTCCCCAGCCGGGACGTTCAACATTGGTCGAGTCGCTAAGCAAGACAATAACGCCCTCCTGCCCAATCTCGCCAATGCGCGTAATGTTGGCAAGCTTGCCATCTACCGGCGTGAAGTCAAACTTAAAGTCGGCGGTAAAGAATACGATGCCGTGCTCGGTCCGAACGGCCATGCAGCAGGTGTCTGGAATCGAGTGCGTGATTCGAATCGGCTCAACACTCATCGAACCAGCCTGAATAATGTCCCCCGGTTTGAACTCGCGCAGAATCAAATCCTTGCCTGGGCACTTTTCTTCAAGCTTGTGCTTGATCAGCGCGTGGGTGAACTCGGTGGCGTAAAGCGGAACGTTGATCTGTGCCAACAGATAGGGAAGGGAACCCACGTGGTCCTCGTGGGCGTGGGTGATGAAGATTCCACGGATCTTTTCCTTGTTCTCCACCAAATATGTGAAGTCGGGAATCACGATATCGACGCCCGGCATTTCCTCATTTGGAAACGCCAAGCCGCAATCGATAACGATGATATCGTCCCCTTGCTGGACGACGGTGCAGTTCTTGCCAATTTCGCCCACACCGCCAAGCGGGATTACCTGTACGATTGCCATTTAGAGTGTTAGGGTACCTGGGTGGGATAAGCGGTCGGTGTTACGGTATTGCGGTATCGCGGTATTGCGGCCACCGATCCAATTGGGCCGCAATACCGAAACACCGCAATACCGCAAAACAGATATTTAGGGTTTAGTATTAACGCCAATGCCCTTCCCCTTCGATGCTGTTTTCTTCGATTTCGACGGTCTGATCCTGGACACCGAACTGCCCGCAGTAGTCGCCTGGCGCGAGGTCTTCGTCGACCGGGGCCTGGAATTCCCGGACTGGCTCTGGATCGAGATGATCGGGCGAAGCATCGAAACCGTGTCCGTCCACCCCGCCGATCTTGCCGGCCAATTGGGCGTGACCGACAGCAGGGAAGCCATCATCGCCGAGCATCGCGAGAGGCGTAACAACCTGATCGGCCTCGAAAAGGTGCTTCCAGGCGTCCTCGACCGCATCAATGAGGCCAACCACCTTGGAGCTCACACGGCAATCGTCTCCAGTTCCTCACGCAAATGGGTTCAGGATCACCTCGAGATGATCCACATGGCTGATGCCTTTGAACACCTTTTCTGCGGCTATGAGGATCTTCCCGCTAAGCCAGACCCCGCTCTTTACAATGCCGCCGTAACCTATTTCAACCTAAATCCGAACCGTGTCGTAACCCTCGAAGATTCGCCCAACGGTATCGCAGCAGCTAAGGGCGCCGGCATCTGGTGCGTGGCTGTTCCTAATGAACTCACCGCGCTACTCGACCTCAGCCAGGCCGACTGGCGGATCCCAGACCTGTACTCAACAACCATCGCCAAGATCGGGGAGCACTTTTCTTCCCAAGTGCTGAGATAACATCTCTACCAATGACTGATGCGATTGAGCAGTTGCTTGCCGGCGAAAATTGGGATGCCGCCCTAAAGGCGAGCGAGGCGCTCGTGGAAGGCGATCCCTCCAACCCAAAATACAGATGCCTCCTCGGCCTTAGCTACCTGGGCATGCAGCGCTTCGATGAGTCCGCCGCCGCCTTCCGCAGGGCGTTCCTCATCGATGAACGGCTTAGGACCGATGTCTTCACAATGCTTGCCCGCCTAAGCGTGATGATGCAAACCGAGCAGGAAATCTGCAACCGCCACGTTGACAAAGCCCGAAAGACCATGCCCGGGCCCGACTATCGCGCCGTCATCGAGCAGATTCACAAGTTCCTAAAACCCTCAAGCTATGTGGAAATCGGCATCCTGCACGGGGACACCTTGCTCCTTGCCGCCCGTGACACCAAATGCGTCGGCATCGATCCGGATCCTCAACTGCGAGACGAAGCGAAGAATGTGGCGACAGTCTTCAGACTAACCAGCGACGACTACTTCGCTCAGAACGACCTGAAGAAGGCCATTGGCGAAGATCACTTTAGCCTCGCGTTCATTGACGGCCTGCATCTCTGGGAGCAAGCGTTCAAAGACTTTATCAACCTGGAAAAGTACGCCAACAAGAAGTCGGTCGTCATCATCCACGACTGCTTTGCCCTTGACCGGGTCAGCAGCGAACGCGTCCGCGATTCCCAATTCTGGAGTGGCGACGTCTGGAAAGTCGCCGTTTGCCTCAAAGTAGAAAGGCCAGATCTTAAAATGGCCATGATCCCTGCCTTCCCGACCGGCCTATGCGTTGTCGCTGGCCTCGATCCAACATCCACGAAGCTGTCCGACAACTTCAAAGCCTACGAGGAGCAGTATTCGAAGCTTGACTACGATGACTACCTCAAGCATCGAGCGAAGTTCCCCGACTTGCTTCCAAACAAGGTGGAAGCAATCGAAGCATGGCTAGCCGAAGCGACGGAGGACTAACCCTTCATCGCCGTCGACAAGAGCCTATGGAAGTGGTGCGTGCCAACTTCCTTCTTAGGCGAATAGCGCCCACGGTCGTAGAACCGCGACTGAACTCCCTTCTGCACCATCTCAATAACCGCCTCGTCCTCACGCTCCACGCGGTCCAACGCTGCGCCAGCCCCTTGTCCCACCTTGCCTTCATTCCAGACATAGCAAATGAACGAAACGCGGGTTAGATCATGTGCCAAGGGCTTAACAACGTTGATCGAAAGCCCCCATGGGTAGAAGTTAAACATCGTGTTGGGAAACAGCCAGTAGTAATAGGCAGCGATATCCTTGCCATGGTCAGGTGAGGAAGCGGGCAAGTCAAATTTGTCGTCACCTGCCTTGGCCCCAGCCAGCTGAAGAATCATCTGAACCTCAAGCTCATAAGTGTAGTTGTCGTAATCGATGACCTGGTTCAAGCTCGCATGGATGAACGGGATGTGGAAGCCTTCAAGGTAGTTGTCCACGTACAGCGCCCAGTTACCCTTGACCAAATACTCCTTGGAGCGCTGCGGATCATGGCGAAACTCGTTTAGCGGCAGCCAGCTTAGCCGGTCGATCATTGGTTTAAGCGCCGCTTCCAGCGCAAAGGCAGGGTCAGGAGAAGCAAAAAGGAAAGGTCCCCAGGTGCCAAAAGGCACCCTAGCCAAGTTATCGGCCGCCGATGGAAATCCGCAAACGCCTTCAAATTCCGGCATCGACTGGAAACACCCATCCAGCCCAAATCGACGCCCGTGGTAACGGCAGCGCAAAAACCGTTCATTGCTAATGCCCTCAACGACCAAATTGCCTCGGTGCGTGCAGACATTGCTAACAAGGTTCAGCTGGTCGCCAGTGTCACGGGTAAGAACAAGCGGCTCGTCTAGGCAACCCTCTAGCAGAGTAAACGGATACACCGCCCCCGGCACCTTGACCATCCCTGTATCCCCAATGAACTGCCAACTTCGGGCAAAGACCGAAGACTTCGTGGCTTCAAACACCGCCGGGTCTTTGTAAAAACGGGATGGAGGCGTCGATGCCTTTTCAATAGCCTCGTCGATTTCGAATTCAAACACTCCCAGAGTGTAATCCATAGACTAGCGAACCAATTTCGAGGGAATGCGTTAGGATATTTGTGAGCTTAATGAATAACTCCATTTCTCTGAAGGTCGGGCTGCTTAGCCTCCTGGTCCTACCCGCCGTGATCGGCTGCTCGATGGCCGTAGGTTCGGTTAGCGGGAGCGCGCCCACCCCAACCATCGACGCAGGTAAGAAGTCCGCAAACGGCCTCTACTTAGTCAAAGGCGCGCCCAAAACCCTGCCAAAGACCACGGAAATCGCACGCTTTGCTGGCGGATGCTTCTGGGGAGTTGAAGACTACTTCCGCAAAGAGCCCGGCGTGATTGCCACCGCGGTCGGCTTCTCCGGCGGGCACGTGCCCAATCCAAGCTACGAGCGTGTCTGCGAAGGAGATACTGGTCACGCCGAGTCCGTAGAGGTCGAGTTCGACCCTGCCAAGACCTCCTACGAGAAACTAGCCCACCTCTTCTTCGAAATCCACGACCCAACGGAACTCGACAAGCAAGGCCCCGACGTCGGCTACCAATACCGCTCCATCGCCTTCTACCGCTCGCCCGAGCAAAAGAAAGTGCTGGAAGACTCCATTTCCGCGATGCAGAAATCAGATGACTTCAAAGGCGAAAAAATCGTAACCGAAGTCATCCCCGCCGGCCCGTTCTACTTCGCCGAGGACTATCACCAACAGTACGTCGAGAAAGGCGGCAGAGCCTACTGTCACACCCGCACGACGCGCAACTTTGGAGGCGGCGGAAAGTAAATAGGGGCATTCCGGCTCAACGCACGCCATTAGGTCCAGCGCGTACGCGGTGGATGGCTCGTGCCGCCGTTCCGGTGCTGTTAGATGGCGCACTCATAAGGTCCAGCGCGTAGGCGGAGGATGGCTCGATGCTGTTACATTGTGCCGCCTATCCCCGGATCGTCATCCCGACCGTAGCAATAAAAAGCGAAGTGGAGGGACCGGTTTTTGCTCACGCCGCGCTCTGGTAAAAACGCCGCGCTTACGATCATGGTCCATCAACTCGGGGGATGACAAATGTGGACCTAGTCCAGCAACCGCATCAACGTCTCAGAAGGCGGAGTGCGTCTCACCAAAACCGACTTCACGTCACCATAGCCTTCCATCAACAACTTCGCGGCCAGTTCCTGGCCGGTCGGCGCCGTAAGCACCAGCCCTCCCTCAGTCTCTCGAGCGGAAACTTCGAACGGCTTACCAAGCGCCTTTACCGCCGCCTGATTAGCCGTTTCAACGACGACCGTCTCCGGCGCATGATTATCCAAATCCTTCACCCTGCCCGCGTATCGAATCTGCCTAGCCTTAAGCAACAAGACCCAATCGAACTCAGGCAAAAGGTCAAGTCGGTTTGTAGCAACCACTACAGCCGCTCCATCGTCCATCCTACGCCGTAACAAACTCAACACGTCGGCCAGCGCCCAAGGATCCAGCAGGTCAAGCTGCCCATCAATGATCAGCAGGTCGGCCATGCTGGCCAGGGGCGCTAAGAGCTCACAGGCGGCACGCTGCGAAGGCGAAAGGTCGGCAACACTAGTCTGCCTTTCTTCCCACAACCCGGTTGCGGAAAGCGCTTCGGAGGCATGCGCAGCCCTCGCAGCGCCTTTATCCACCTGGGCAATGCTTTGCGGCTTTAGCCGACGGCCAGACGGCATCGCCGCGACTGAAATAGATCCGGATACCTTGACCGTTCCCCGGCTCGCTTTGACTTGACCTTCGCATACAGCAAGAAGCCTGGATTTGCCACTCCCCCCCGGTCCAACCACAACAAGAGATTGACCTTGAGCAAGGGCAAGTGTCGCAGTTTGGCCGCTGGGATCCAAGCCGAAGTTGTGAAGCGAAAGCGGAATCATTTGACCCCCAACGCTACGGATCGCCCAAAGCTTCCCTGTTCCTCCACCCGAAGCGAAGCGGACGGGGGGAGGTGGCGAAGGCGAATGCCGAGACGGAGGGGGGAAGACGGACCTTGCCGCCGCCAACGATCAATCCGCGTCACCCGGCCTTCCGGATCACCCCCTATAGGGAGTAACAAAAAAGCGAACGAGCAACCGAAAGTCAAGCCGGCAATTCCATCAAATCCTTGGGGAAATGGGTCAGAACTTCGCAGCCACCAGCGGTGACAACCACGTCATCCTCAATCCTAACACCGCCAAAACCCTCAATATAAGCGCCAGGCTCCACGGTCCAAATTTGACCCTCCGCCAAAACTGTGTCGCTGCTCGGATTCAGGGCGCCGCCATCATGCACAAGCTGCCCCAGACCATGGCCAAGGCCATGCCCGAAGTATTGAGCCAAGTCCTTCTCAGCAAGCACGTCCCTCGAAACCTTGTCGACATCCCTACCAATCGCTCCCGGCTTGATCGCAGCAATCGCCGCCACTTGAGATTTCAGAACCTGGTTGTAGACCTCTTTATGCCGATCACTGGCCTTGCCGACCACGAAAGTCCGCGTGATGTCGCTGCAATAGCCATCCAGCTTTGCGCCGCAATCAATCGTCAAGAAGTCGCCATTCTCAAGAAGCTTATGGGTGGCCCTGCCATGCGGCCGAGCCGAATTATTGCCGCTAACGACGATGGGCTCAAATGCCAGTTCCGCCCCTTGCCTTCGATAGTAGAATTCGACTTCGAGGTTCAAATCCCACTCGCTGACTCCTGGACGAATGAGCCGAACCACGTGGTCAAGACAAGCATCGGCAAGCTTGCAAGCCTCCCGAATCTTCTCAACTTCAGCTGGCGACTTGATCAGCCTAAGCGGCGCAATCGGGTCCGTGCCGGAGACCAGTTCGGTCCCGTTCAGCTTGCCCGCAAGCTTGCCGTATTGGTCGAAAGAGACCTTCGTGCCATCAAACCACAGCTTCTTGATCCCAAGCTCCTGGATGTTGGTCGCCAAAAAACTCAGGCGATCGATCTTGCTGTCAGCAGTGAAAGTCGGTAAGTCTTTGACCTGCTCGGCGGCCTGGATCGTATACCGGCTGTCGCTAACGAATCGCCCCGCCGTCGGCGTGACAATGGCGTAACCAGATGATCCTGTGAAGCCAGTAAGCCAGCCCACGCTCTCAATATCGCTGACGAAAAAGGCATCCACCTTGCGAGACGCCATTTCCGATCGAAGTCTAGATAAATTGCTCATACGACCTCTCGTTCAAGATTCATCAGAGCCCGTAGGGCGAGGGAATATCCAAGTCCGCCAAATCCCATGATCTGCCCAATGGTCACAGGTGCGACCACCGAGTTACGCCTGAACTCCTCCCGGGCGTGTAGGTTGCTCAGGTGGACTTCAATAACCGGCAGCCTAACGCTTGCAAGGGCATCTCGCAAAGAAATGGAGTAGTGCGTCAATCCCCCAGGATTGATGATGATTGCCTCGGCCCACTTGCGGTGCTCCTGAATCGTGTCAATCAAGACGCCCTCTGAGTTGGATTGCAAAATGCGAAGCTCCGCGCCAAGCTTGTCCGCCTCAACTTTCAAGTCGTCGTCGATCTCCTCTAACGCCTTCTTGCCGTAGATATCTGGCTCGCGAAAGCCAACCAGGTTCAAGTTGGGCCCGTGGAGCACCAGCACCTTCATCGAATTAGGATTCATGTGTTAATTCCTTCACTTTCTCGGGAGGCAGCGCGTTTTCGGGAAGCATTTGAGGAATACCGTCAACGATCATAAACCCGTGCCCGCGCAACGTGCAAATAAGCAGATCGCCACGCTTCTCCAGCTTGGGACGCTCATCGCATACTGGGCACGCAAGAATCGACAGCCACTCTTCCTCGTTCAACCGATCACCCGCTGATACACCTCGGCCGTTAGCCGGGCCGTCGTTTCCCATGAGAATTGTTTCGCCCTCTTATGACCTTCCCGGCGCAGAAATTCAAGCTTACTCGAATCCATAAGAGCCCCTGAAATCGCCTCCGCCCAAGCACCCGGCTCCCAGCTTTGTTGGACTAACGCTGCGTCACCAGCCACCTCCGGGAACGAACCCCCCGAACTGCACATCACAGGGCAACCACACGTAAACGCCTCCACCAACGGAAGGCCAAAACCCTCATGGCGGCTTGGCGCTAAATACATGCCCGCAGCCGAGTAAAGGGCGGAAAGGGTATCGGCATCCACATAGCCAACGGCTTTAGCCCGCTTGCCCATCTCCTGCTCGCCCCATCCGGGCTTGCCAGTGATGACCAACGGACGAGCAATTCCCTCGGCCAACAAGTCACTTGCCTCAACTGCCAGCGCCATGTTCTTTCGCGGCCACCGAGTGCCTACCGTCAGCAGGTACCCCGGCTCCAACCCAAACTTCTCGCCCACCACAGACGCAGCTTCCTCCACCGGGCGGATCCATGGTGGGCAAGCGAGCGGCGTTGCCGTTGTCTTTCCCCACGCCGCAGGAATCAGGCGCTCAATTTCGCCCTTCGAAGTCTCGGATACGGTGATAACTGCAGCCGCCCGCTTAGCCGCGGCGGGCACCGTTCGCTTCAAAAGGAACCGATCCCGAGGCCTAAACCACTCAGGACCAATTAGGAACGACACATCGTGAATCGTAGTGATTCCAGCGCGCTTAACAAGTGGGCTAAGCGAATACTGCGCGTGGATCGCCCGAGCCCCCGCCCGCCTCGCCGCCCGCGGAAAAGCAAGCAAACTCCATAGCCGCCCGTTGCGCCCAGGAACCTCCAGCCACTCGAATTTATCGCACCAGGGAATTCCTGGAGGCCTTGCCGTGTTACTAATCAGGAGAATTCGAAATCCAAGCGGAATCTTAGTAAATCCGTGCAAGAGGCCGGTCCAGTAGGTGCTGTCTCCAGTGCCGACTCCCGCCACGAGCCGAGCATCGATAGCTATGACAGGTTCGCTCACTGAGGCTCCATTGGCTTGAATTCTGCTAACATAACTCTAGACTGCCTCGCCATTATCCACCCCAAGTGCAACGTCATGAAACACCGTAAAGCGCCCATTATCCTAATTTCAGTCCTGATCATCTTTGGGATCATGATTGCCCTAATGAATCAGCCGGCACCAGATCCATCTAAAGCACAAGCTGGCGAAGCCGCCGTGCAGGGTAAGCCAAACGAAGTCGCCTCACCAGCGGAACTGGCCAAAACGGAACAGCAGCCGGCCGGAGCGCCCAAGCCGGTTCCCACGAGCCCAATGCGAGGTATGGAGCCTCAGCCAAGGCACATGGGTGACCCTGGCCCTGGTCCTATTGCCAGCAACCCGCCCTCAAAACCTGTTCCCAAGCCCAAACCAACCGAAAATGGTATCTCGACGCAGTGGTATCCCACCGAGAAAGGCGGAAAGTAGCTCAGAGGACTGGGTAAACGCGAATCCGGTTATCCGTCCCGCGGAATCGCTCAAAGCTAACGTTATACACCTCGTCCAAGATCGGGCTCGAGAGCATCTCTTCGGCCGCCAAGTCCGCGGCCACCCTCCCGTCGCGCAGCAATATCGCCCTTGAGGCAATTGTCGTGACCAAGTTGAGGTCGTGTATAGCGACAATGATCGCCTTACCTTCATCAGCAAGCTTGCGAAAGAGCCTGGCTGCCGAAAGCTGATGCCCCACATCGAGATGCGCAGTAGGTTCATCGAGCAATAGAATCTCCGTATCCTGAGCAAGGGCCCGCGCGATGAGAACCCGCTGGCGCTCACCGCCACTTAGTTCTGTGACAGGCCGGTCGGCTAGCTCCGCGCATTCAGCTGATTCCATCGCTGATCGGGCTGCCTCCAAGTCTTCCTCGGAATCAAAAAAGCTCTCCGATCGAGCCAACCTGCCCATCGCCACAACTTCCCTAACAGTGAAAGCGAACTGGTGCGCTTCTTCCTGGGGCACTGTCGCTAGCAATTGCGCCATCCGCGGCTTCGTCATGCTCCCCAGCGCTTCGCCATTAATCAGAATCTCCCCGCTACGTAGGGGCAGCATCGCCGTAAGTGCGCGGATCAACGTCGTCTTCCCACAGCCGTTAGGCCCCAGCAGCGCGATAACCTCGCCT
>JBBQMJ010000038.1:0-13610 GCA_038328815.1 Fimbriimonadales bacterium
AGGGAATCCCACTTGCCTTGGAGCAGGCGGCCTCAAATTTCAGTTCACTCTCACCGGCTCAAGTTCTCCAGAGAATCGAAAGGCATTTTGCGATGCTCCCCCTAGAGGAAGAAGGTGTCGACGAACGGCATCGAACGATTCAAGCCACCATCGATTGGAGCTATGACATGCTCGGCCCCGAGGAGCGGATGCTCTTTCAGAGACTCAGCCTGTTCGTCGGAGGCTGGAGCCTAGAGGCTGCGGAACAAGTGTGCTCGGGCGACGGCTTTGCCGAAAGCGATACTTTAAATTGGCTCGACAAGCTCGTGAAGCGGAGCATGGTGCTCGCCGAGAAAGGCGAATCTGGCGACCGGAGATATCGGATGCTTGAGCCAATCCGCGAGTACGCGGAGCGACGAAGGCCCAATTTGGACGAGGATTCGCTAAAAGGCCGCCACCTGGCGTGGTTCTGCCGCGTCGCGCAAGAATCCTACGACATCGGTCTGGACGCCTCCGATGGGCGGTATCTAAAGCTGCTCACGGCTGAACACGATAACATACGATTGGCCTTAGAGTGGGCCTTGTCATCACCCGGTAGGGAGTTGGAATCCCTGGAACTATGCGTCTGGATGTACCGATATTGGATGCGGGCTGGACATATTCGCGAAGGAGCGGCTTGGACCCAGCGAGCGATCGATGCGGCACCTTCTGCCCCAGATGAGTTAATTGCCACGGCTTTGAATTTTCTGGGGATCCTTGTTTGGCAATCCGGTGACCTTGATGCCGCAGCGGCGTTGCTGCTCCAAAGTCAGACCAAATGGTCGGCCCTGGGGAACGATCAGAAGGCGGCCTCCGCCCTGAGCAATCTCGCGGCAATCGCTTTCTTGAAAACCGATTTCAGCACCGCCGTAACCCAATACGGGAAAGCTGCGGAGACTTTCCGGCAGGGCAGTGACCTGTGGCGGCTGGCGCATACCCTTGAGAACCTAGGGGTCTCACATTCCCGATGCGGGAATCTGGATAGCGCCACACAATGCCTCGAAGAAGCGGTATCAATCCATCGCAAGCAGGGCAAGCGGATTGAGTTGGCCAAGGCGCTCGATAGTTATATCGGCATTTACGACTTACAGGGCAGGCTCCTAGACGCGGCAGAGCTCCTTCTTGAGGCCTGCAGCCTCGGCCTTGAGTCGAAGGACTATTTTGTTCTCGGAAATCTCCTAGAGGTGGGATCTCGCATGTGTGTCGAAATGGGGGAATTCTCATTAGCCGCCCACTCCCTTGGGGCTATGAGCCTGGCATTTGAGCGCTCAGAACGCCTGCCAGCGCCCGGTCAACAGGAGCGTCAAGCGGAAACAGCCGCACGACTGAAAGAGATACTTGGGAAGGAAGAGTCCCGTCGGGCAGTGCGTGAGGGCCACGCGCTCGGGCCCGAAGAGGTGCTAGACCAACTGCACAAGAGGCTTGAAGAGTTGTACCCTTCAGATTAACGGCAGGTATTACAGCCCCATTGATCTAACATCGACGACTTCATCGATGTTAAAGGACACAAGCAACGTCCCTTTGTCCGAGTGGTACGACCACATTTCGATGCCGCTGGCAGGGTCGTTCATCTTCTTCTCGGGCTCGCCAAGCTTGCGCAGGACTTCGTCCTGTTTCATCCCCTTGGACACCTTGGCAGCCATCTCCTGCATGGCCGGATTGGCCTCAATCTTGCCGCCTTTGCAGCCGACCGCCAGACACACGATGACCAAGAGAAGCGCGTTGCGCATTTCTTAATTATCGGAAGGACTTAACTGAGGACGTAGCCTTCGGGCGGCAGAACGTTGTACTCCGCGCCAGCAAATCTGGGCGCCTGACGAACAATCTGCGACATCACTTCGCTCGCATTGAACATCGGCGTTTCCGGCGATAGCCGAACCATGATCTCAGAGTGAGTTCTCCAACCCGGCTTTGCATCACCCTTGGGAGCGAGAATCCTCTTGAATCGCTGCACGCGTCGCTCAAGATTTGTGTACGTGCCTTCACCTTCCGCCGGGGCCGTCATCGGGAAAACGACGCTCGCATATTCCAAAGCAGTAGTGATAGTAGCGGCCTGAACTACCAAAAATTCTACGGATTCAAGCGCCTTAGTGGCCATGGCCGAATCAGCATAGGATTCGATCGGGTCACAGCCGGATAGCCATAGCGCCTTCACCGATCCGGAAATACATCCCTCCAAGATCCCGTGAGTGCCAAGGCCAGGTGCACTGGGGCTCCTGTAATCTTCATGCCCCGAATCATCCAAGGTCCTTCCACCTGGGAGTAGGTCTGGAAGGAAGCCAAGCTCATCAGCTCCTTGATCATTTGCGCCCAAAGCAAACAGGTTGAACTCGCCCTTTATTGACTTCGCCAGATCAACGAGTTGCCTGGCGATCTCCGGACCGTCACTCAGGTCGTAAAGAGAGAGCGTCGTGATCGTTGGCGCGCTGCCTTCCTTCAGGATAGAAACGGCCTCAGTGAAGTCGGTCGCCCTAACACCGGTTTCCTTCTCAATCACTTCGGGCGTGTACTTGCCCTTTGTGCCAGATGCAGCCTGCGCCAAGGCCTCCGCAAGAATTCCTCCCGTTCCAGACTTGTATCGCAGAACCAAATGCGCAAACGAATCGACATCGGTCGCCGAATCGTGGGCAACAATCACCTTCGTCCCATTGTTGAACCAAGCCTTCCTCACGCGAAGGAATAAAATCGGCTCTTCATCGGCCAACGACGTCCCAAAAACGAGTATGGATTTAGCATTCTCGAAGCTAGCGAGCGTGCTTTGGACGTGGGGTGTACCGAGCTTAACGTCAATCCGCTCATTAGCCTTCGGCAAATGACGCCGGAATCGATGGTCAAGGTTGTTGCTCTTGAAGCCCTTTCGGAAAAGCTTCTGAAGCATGAAGAGGTCTTCGTTCGAGCAACCACTTCCTGCGAGCGCCGCAACCTTGTTACCGCCAACAGCGAATGCTTCCATAGCCGCCGCATAAGCAGTAGCCCAATCGGTCTCAACCAGACTGTCGCCCTGCCGGATCATCGGCTTGGTCACGCGGTTTTCGTTATAGAAATCGTGGCCAAACTTACCCTTATCGCAAGTCCATTCCTCGTTGACCGCATCATTCGTCCGGCCGTTTACGCGCACGACTTGGTTCACTCGATAGTCAAACCAAATGTTGCAGCCATTGCTGCAAAGCGTGCAGATGGCCGGTCGAGTCTCCAAATCCCAAGGGCGAGCCCTAAACCGATATTTAGCCGAAGTAAGCGCGCCAACTGGGCAAATCTCAATCACATTCCCCGAGAACTTCGAATCGAAATCGCGCATCTCGAACGTGGATGGCTGCATCGAGGCGCCGCGGAACCTAAATGCCAGCTGGGCGTCCCCTGATATCTCCTCCGTGAACCGCACACACCGGCCGCACTGTATGCACCGCTCAAGGTCTAACGTTACGTATTTGGATAGCGGAAATGCCTTGGGCAAGTGGCGCTTCAGTTCAACAAATCGCGTTGTCGAAGGCCCATAGAAAAGCGTGTTGTTCTGGAGCGGGCACTCGCCGCCCCGGTCGCAAATAGGGCAGTCCAGGGGGTGGTTGATAAGTAGAAACTCAAGCACGCCCTTGCGGTCGCGGTGCACCATCTCGGAGTCTGTAAAAACCGCCATCCCTTCGGATGCCGGCAATGTACAAGCCGCCTGAGGCTTCGGCATCTTGCGGACACTGCCATCGGGCTGCTTAAAGCCGACTTCCACGATGCACATCCGGCACATGCCAACTGGCTTCATTCGCGGGTGATAGCAGAATATAGGAATCTCGAGTCCAAGCCGCTTAACTGACTCGACAATAAGCTCGTCCTTCGGGACACTAAGCTCAATGCCGTTGATGCTGATATTGACCGTTTGAACGTCTGTTACCGCTGCCATTCTTTACCTTGCGAAGGGAGTCTACCTTCGCGTCCGGCTTGAGTTGGCGGATGTTACTGTCATCCCGATGAATCGCCGAGCAGTGGTTTCAAACGATGCACATTACTCTCACCCTCACGGTGCCCCCTGCCACTTCCTTCCCCCAACCGGGGGAAGGAAGTGGCAGGCTCTGGCCTGACGGATGAGGGTGATTCCGGTACGAGCCGCAAAAAGTCCACAGCAAGTCCCGCCATTCGTTACTTCTTTCGCCGATGCTTCTTCTTGCCCCTTACAGGTGCTTCTTTCCCGCCCTGAGGTGGCGTCACGCTGTTCACAACAAGATTGTTGTCCTCGTTCACCGTAAGCAGATACTTCCCATCAGCCGTCCAGCAAACCGGCGATCCCACGGCGGACTCCTCGTTCAAGATTGCCACCGGCTTGAAGGTCACCGTATCCCACACACGCACGCTCCGGTCGGTCGAACCACTCGCCAGGTATCTGCCGTTAGGTGAAAATCGGACGCTCTGCACCCAGTCTTGATGCCCATGCAACGTCTGAATCTTCGCCTTAGCCTTCATATCCCAAAGGATGATATTGGAATCGCGGCCAGCGGTCGCAAGGCGGGTTCCGGCAGGGTTGTAGTCCACGTCCCATACGCCCTGATCGTCGTGGCCAGTCAAGAAGCCATCCAGCTTTCCGTTCGGCTCGTAAATGCGCGCCCCCACACCAAGGATTCCAGTGGTAAATTCGTTGGTTTTAGGGTGAAAAGTCGCCCCGTAGAAATTGGCGCCCTTCCCCAAAATGGAAAGGGTCTCCTTGCCTTTCTTAAGGTCATAGACTTTGATAACGTCATCCTTGCCGGTACTGATCATCATCGTATGCGGCAGATTGAAACTCAACTTCTCGATGCCGCGAATGTGCGAGCGGAACTCCTTGATCTTCTCACCGGTGACTGCGTTCCAAATCCAAATTCGGGCCGTCTCGTCGCCTGTGGCGATGAACGCCCCGTCCTTCGTCCACGCGACTCCGTAGCAAGGTTGAGGGTGGCCCTGAAGTGTGCGAATCGTTTGTCGCGTACCCGCATCGATAATGCGGACGCTCTTGTCCTCCAAAGTTACGGCGAATTTCGAACCCGTTGGCGCCGATGCGAAGGCTAGGGCTTTCAGTCCCTCAAGCACCTTGATTGGCTTGATAACGATAGCGGGCGCAGGGTCAGGCGCTTGAGCAAGGGCAAGGGCAACTAAAAATGGAAGCATGTTGTGGTTCCTCCGTGAACGCTGTTAATTGTGACGGGTCGCGGGTTCAACTGTAACGACGCTTTTTATTCCGCCGATATCCCAACTTGACCTTGGGAATCTTCACAACTCTATCGTGTAGAAGCTTTCACAAGTTCCGCAGCAGCCTTCTTGTCGTCGGGATGCAGCGATCCATCCAACACGTGTTCAACCAACATTTGTTTGAGCCGGCCGACTTCCTTTCCGGCTGTTAAGCCAGTGACTTTCATGATCTCAGAGCCGCTCAAAGGGCTCTCAAGCTTTTCAACGGGAGTCGTCATGGAAACATCAGCGATTCGCGCCCGAATCGCGTCCAAATCAAGCTCGATCAACCCCGGCTTATGCGCATCACGATCGGCTTGCACCAAATTCAGAAACTGTTCCAACTGCGGACCCATATCTCTAATGAGTCGCCGAGCCGCGGAAGCAGAAAAAACTTTCGAGCTCCCCAGCCGCATGTGGTTCCTAATCAACTTCGCAACCGCATCAATTTCATCAGAAGGGAACCTAAGTCGCTGCATGACCTCGCGAGCCATCTCTGCACCAACCACCTCATGGCTAAAAAATCGAATGCGTCCATTCTCATCAACCGAATAGGTTGCAGGCTTGGCAATGTCATGAAATAGTGCGGCTAGTGACAATTCCAGGTCGCCGTGACCGGCATTCTTGACGACAAGCAACGAATGCTCCCAAACGTCAAGGTGATGAAAGCTCCCCTGCTCAAATCCAACGCTAGCCTCAAACTCTGGCGCAAATTGGTGAATCAGGTTTAGGTCCAACAGGTCTTGCAAGCATTCGGCAGCGCTGCTTAGCCTCAGCATCTTCACAAATTCGTCGCGGATTCTCTCCGCGCTAATAATCTTCAGCCGCTCGGCCTCCTCTCGAATCGACTCGTACAGACCGGGAGCAGGGCTGAAACCAAGCTGCCACCGGAAGCGAATCGCCCTCAGCATCCGCAAGGGGTCATCGTGAAACGTGGCCGCAGGGTCGAGCGGTGTCCGCAGAACCCTTGCCTTAAGGTCCTCAAGCCCCCTTCCAAGCGGGTCGTGAAGCTCACCCGAATGCAGATTCCGCTCAAGGGCATTGACCGTAAAATCCCTTCGTTGAGCGTCCTCAAGCAGCGTAGCCGGCTCTACGTCCGGCTTCCGAGATTCCTTCGTGTAGCTCTCCCTTCGCGCCGTCACCAACTCAATCGGTGTGTCCATCACCCTCACCATGGCCGTCCCGAACCGCGGGTACTCAACTGGGAAAATCTCGGACACGCCAAGGCTATGAAGTAGGTTGGCAAGCTCAGACGCCGACCTCGTAGTCACAAGATCGAAATCGGTCAGATGCTCCCGCCCGAGCAGTTCATCGCGAACCGCGCCGCCAACAAGCCAGACCTCCCCTTCAAACGGGGTGCCTTTTGTCGCCTCGCGGATTGCCTCAAGCGCGGGATGCATGTCCTTCTATTCTGACCGTGCCCACGTTAGGAGTAATCTTGGAGCAATGAATTATCGTCCGCTAGGCCGCACGGGATGGCGCATTTCTGAAATCAGCTTTGGCGCATGGGCCGTCGGCGGCACTTGGGGCGCCGTTGATGACAACGAGTCGCTTGCCGCAATGCACAAGGCGATCGACCTCGGCGTCAACTTCATCGACACCGCCGACGTCTACGGCGATGGCCGCAGCGAGCGGCTTATCAAACAGCTCAGGAAAGATCGCTCAGAAGAAATCATCGTCGCCACAAAAGCCGGCCGCCGCCTGAATCCTCATACCGCCGAAGGCTACAACCGGGCCAATCTAGAAGCTTTCATTGACCGCTCGCGCGAGAATCTCGGCGTCGAGACCCTGAACCTTTTGCAGCTCCACTGCCCACCGAGTTCCGTCTACTCCAGCACTGCCGCCTTCGACACGCTAGACGAGCTAGTGAGCCTGGGCAAAATCCGACATTGGGGAGTGAGCGTCGAAAAAATCGACGAAGCGATGCAAGCCATCACCTACGACCACTGCCAGTCCGTGCAGATCATCTTCAACATCTTCAGGCAGCGCCCCGCCGAAAGTTTCCTGGGCGAGGCGCTCAAGAGAAAAGTAGGAGTTCTCGCCCGATTGCCCCTAAGCAGCGGAATGCTGAGCGGCAAAATGCGCCCAGACTCCACATTTGAGCCAGACGACCACCGCAACTTCAACCGCGAGGGCGCCGGCTTCGACAAAGGTGAAACGTTCTCAGGAGTCCCCTATGACCTTGGCTTAGCTGCCGTCGAAAAGATTCGCCCCCTAGTTCCCCAAGGCATGACCATGGCCGCCTTCGCCCTCCGCTGGATTCTCATGTTCGAAGGGGTCACGGCCGCAATCCCAGGCGGCAAACGCCCCGACCAAGTAGAGCAAAACTGCTCCGCAAGCACGCTACCAGCCCTCGATACGCCCACAATGGAAGCCATCAAGAGCATCTACAACCAAGACATCCGCCCCCACGTCCATGCGCATTGGTAAGCAATTCCGACTCTGCACCCCCTGTCAACTTGACGCCCGTACCTAAAGCGCGGTTTAATAGAGTCCTTCTAAAGTGGGGATTTAGCTCAGCTGGGAGAGCGCTTCCATGGCATGGAAGAGGTCAGGGGTTCGAGCCCCCTAATCTCCACCACTTTTTGAACTTATTGTTGACCAGGACAATTCGTACCTCTTGTACACCTTTGCGTTTGAATGCTCGGGCTTCGCTCACCTCAGCGACGCACTAGCCCGCGTGTCAAAGACTGAGGCTAAATCCGCCCGTTAAACAGCCTGGAGCCACCAAACCGCGGCCGCCAAAGGGCACAAAAGCCCTTACCCACGGCGCTAACGAGGTCTCCATGTAATGACACCAAACGTCTAAATCTTGACGACCCTGCGCCAGGCCACTTGCGTGCTCTTTGACAACCTATTCGACGGACAAAATGACAAGACCCTCGCAAGCCTGCCTTAAGCAGCGTCACTACCTATTACACACAAACCAGGTGGGGACAAGCGCCCCCCTTCTTCAAGAATGCAACATTCAAACCCTGTCTCAAATGTCTCGAAACCAAAGGCTCACTAGCTGATCGGCATCGTGAACTCCAGGCTCTTCCCTTTTCGCAAGACGATAAGCTTCACAGACTTACCGAACTTGCCACGAAGCACGGATTCGTAGAATTTCTGCAACTCGCCAAGTGTCTCGTCGCGACGAAAGCCCTGGCCAGCAACTTGAAGCAACGCATCGCCCTGCACCAACCCAAGTTTTTCGCCCGAACGGCCGGGGATAACACCAGTAATCCTAAGACAGCCCTCCTCGGGCTTCAAATGTATGGCGTCGCACTCGGCAGGAGAAGCCAAATCAGCCATGATCCCCATATCAGGGAAAGGCAACGGCGCATAGCCAAAATGCTCGGGCTTGTTGGCCAAGTAAGTCAACATGGCGCAGCAGAACTTCGAGGCTTCCACAACACGGTCAAAATCGACCTTGTCCGAAGTGTCGCTCGGACGATGCCGGTCAGGATCATAGTTACTCGAAATAGTAATCGCCGCGACCTTTGCCGAATCAAAAGGATAATGGTCGCTGTCCGGGATCGGAATCGGGATGTTTGATTCCGACTGGACGCCGCTTTCGCTCGCTGCCTCTTTAAGTGCTGCTGCCCAAAAGCTGCCCGACATCATTGCATCGACCTGAAATGGCTTCCCAGGCATTCGCCCCACACACTCAAGATTAATCATCGCGTTATGAGCCAAAAGAGGGCGTACCGGATGGTTGACGTAATAAACCGAGCCAGCCGCCTCATGCTCTTCGGCGCCAAACGCAATAAAGAGCACAGACCTCTTCATCGTGATGCCGCCTTGCTTAATGGCTCGGGCAATCGAAAGCACCGCCGAAACGCTGCTCAAGTTGTCGTTCGCGCTATTCCATATTGAGTCTGGTGCCGCTGTAAGATCGGATAACGGTTTTCGGAAAGCATCCGCTTGGCCCGCTCGACCCTGCCCATCGTAATGCGCGCCAATCACGATGATCTCATTCTTGAGAACCGGGTCTGATCCCTCCAGGAAGGAGATCACGTTTCGAGACTTCAGCGTTTCCCATGGATGAACGGGGTAATGGGGCATGAACGAGAACTGTTGGAAGAACGTACGCTTACCGTGCGACATGTCGCCCATCGGCTGCAGCCCAAGTGCACCATATTGCTTGGCTATGTATCGCGCCGCGCGAAGCTCACCAGGGTATCCAGCTCCTCGGCCATCGAAGCTGTCATCAGATAGCGCAACGATCAAGGGCTTGACGGAATCGACTGTAATCAACTTGCCCGCGCCGGCCTTGGCATCCGGCATCTGAATGGCTTTGCTGATCAAAGCTGACCCTAAACTTAAGATCAGTGCGGCGGTAATTCTATGTTGGCTTAGGTTCACAATAACTCCGTTCAGAGCCGTTACGGCGCTCCCGGAAATTGGGTTGCGAACATCCAGAATTGTTGGGCATTTTGGCGGTCGCGCGCCTTGGCGAAACTTGGCGTTTCGGGACGGGCCCACCCGCGTTGATCGTTCGCGCATGGGAAATCACCTTCCAAGATTAGTTGAACCTTTGATTAGATCAACTTAAACAGCTAATATCATCCGTGTCTCAAAGCCGTTCGGTGTTACTCGGATTAATGCTCCTCGCCGCCACAAGTGGCTCAGCAGAAGTTAGCTATAAGGTTTCTCCCGCGTCGGACCTGTCCTATATCAAGATTAGGATGGAAGTGCCATGCCAAGGTGCAACCATCGATTTGAGTTTGCCAAATTGGTCGCCTGGCTACTATGTCCTTGAGAACTACTCGGAGTCGCTAAAAGATGTCGAGGCGGTTGACGAAAAAGGCTTGCCCCTCACCCTAAGCCATCCGACTCCTGACACTTGGCATGTCGATACCCTTGGCGCCAAATTGGTCCGCGTCACGTATTCGAAAACGGTCTTTCATGAGAATGGCAGGATGGGAATTTTCAGTTCGGATGATGAAACCATCCATTACGGAGGTGCTTCGACCTATTTGTACGTGGTAGGACGCAAGACCGAACCCTGCCGCCTAAGCTTCGAATTGGCGTCTGAATGGAAGCTGGCCGTTGGGCTAGAACCTACCTCGAGGTCAGAGTTCGTAGCGCAAAATTACGATGTATTGGCCGATTCGCCAGTGACAATCGGCAAGTTCCGTACTGCAACTTACACAGTTCGTGGCAAGACGCATATCCTGGCGATCCGAGGGTCGGGCAGGGACAAGTTGAACCTTGACCGAGCGGTCAAAATGACGCGGTTCATCTCAACGAGCGAGTCGGGCTTCTTCGGCGAAGCCCCCTACGCCCTATACGTCTGGCACATTTGGGCTGGAGACACGGCGGATGGGGCTGGCGGCCTGGAGCATGCTTCCAGCAGCCAAGACTATATGTCGCTCAAAGAAGGACCGGCGTCGATGCGTGGCCTCGCTCACGAGTGCTTCCACCTCTGGAACGTGAAGCGTATTCGATCATCGGCGCTGGGGCCATTCAACTACAACGTGCTGCCCCGTACCGGCGCCCTGTGGTGGCTCGAGGGCGTGACGGACTATTACGCAAGCCTCATTCCGCACCGCTACGGTTGGTACGGGGACGAGGAATATCTCCGTGATCTCTCCCGGCAAATAAGAGATGTCCGCCAAAACCCGGAACGACTCAAGGTCAGCCCGTACGAGTCAAGCCTTCGAGTTGGAGAGACCGCCGGAGGACGTGGCAACAGCAACGGGTTTGGAGTCGATTACTATCCAACCGGCTGGATGCTCGGCCTAATGTTCGACATCGAACTTCGGACCCGATCGAACGGATCTCGTTCGCTAGACGATGTTGAACTGGCTCTGTGGCGTATGTGCAAGGGCGGGAAGCCCGGGTTCCAGGAAGACGAGCTACGTCGCCAGTTGGTACGCTTCGGCGGCGCCGAACTGGGCGATCTTTACGATCTTTGGGTAATGCATCCCGGCGATCTGCCTTATGAAAGCGAGCTCGCAAAGGTCGGCCTCGAAGTGCAATCAGGAGGCGGGCACGTAACGGTAATAGAATCCAATGGTGCTTCACCCGATCAAAAGCTCCTGCGAGAAGGATGGTTCTGGGGCAAGCGCAACAGACCAAGCAAGCTCGTAGACTAGTCCAACGTGAATCCCATGAGCACCATCCGCCAGGCTATTGAGAACTTCACTGCCGATTGGGGTTCACTCACCCGGCTTTACTGGATCGAAGAATCGCCGGCTCGTACTCGGCGGCTAAGCAATCTAGTGGAATCCTGGCAGGATTCTATTGCCAGCTTTGATCTGAAACCCAAAAAAGGCGATGACCGAGTGGACTTGGTGGTTTTCAAGAACGAACTCGCCAAACGGAGGCACGATCTACTCCGACTTACCGAAGTTCAAGAGATCCGGCTAGGATCCCTTCCAGTCGCGGCAAAGATCTTCGAACTGGAAGAGCGCCGGATACACAAGTTACCAGTAGATCCCAGGGAAGCAGCTCAAACCATTGAATCCATTGCCAGCACAATCGTTCCAACCGAGCATGTTGGCCTATTGGACGCGGCGAGCAAGGCTTTCGAGACGTGGTTCGAGTTCTACAACGGCTATGATCCCAAGTTCGCTTGGTGGCTCGCCAAACCGGCCGCCGACCTTCGGGAGGCTTTCGCCAAAATCAAAGATCCTGCTTCTGAACCGCCCATCGTGGGCGTTCCAGTTGGTCGCGAAGGTCTGATCGAGGACCTCAAATTTGAGGGAATTCCATACTCCCCCGAAGAGTTGATCTTGATCGGTGAGAAGGAGTTCGCGTGGTGCAACGAGCAGATCGCAAAGGCGTCGGCGGAACTTGGCTTTCCTGCAGACGGCCGCGCCGCCATGGAGCATGTCAAAGACCTGGCAGTCGAACCAGGCGTCCAGCCTCAACTCATTCGTCAACTTGCCGAGGAGGCCATCAAGTATCTGGAGGATAACAACCTCCTCAACGTGCCCGAACTCGCCAAAGAAACCTGGCGAATGGAGATGATGAGCCCGAGCCAGCAACTCGCCAATCCATTCTTCCTCGGCGGTGAATCAATCATCGTCTCGTATCCGACGGACACGATGAGCCATGATCGCAAGCTCATGAGCATGCGCGGGAACAATGGCCACTTCTCACGCGCAACCGTCCAGCACGAACTGATCCCCGGCCACCACATGCAGCAGTTCATGTGCGAGCGCCACCGACCATACCGCCAGGCGTTCGAGACCCCATTTTGGATTGAAGGGTGGGCGCTCTACTGGGAAATGCGGCTATGGGACCTAGTGTTCGCCCGCGGACCCGAAGACCGTTTGGGAATGCTCTTCTGGCGTCGCCACCGCGCGGCAAGAGTCTCATTCTCGCTGAAGTTCCACATGGGTCTGATGTCAATCGAGGACTGCGTTCGTATGCTGGTGGACGAGGTTGGCCACGAACAGTCTACGGCCGAGGGCGAGGTTCGCCGCTCATTCAGGGGCGATTATCCACCCCTCTATCAAGCCGCGTACCTCATCGGAGGCATCCAGTTCATGGCGCTCTGGAAGGAAGTTGTCGGCGGCGGCAAAATGGCCGATAAAGAATTTCATGACGCTGTGCTACGCCAAAACTTCCTGCCCGTAACGGTATTGAGGTCGGTGCTGAAAGGCCAGGAACTCGATGATTGGATCTTGCCCGAATGGCGATTTGCAGAGTAACGACACCATCAAATTCCCCTCAATCACAAGTTGAGATTGGGCTCAAAGGCTCCAGGTGCTCGCCGCGCCATAAAGGTATTTCAATATTCGACCGATTGATGTTGAATAATCTTCTTGTACCGTGCTATATTCGCGAAGTAGGCGGACCAACGGGGGCCCGTGGCCGGCCGATTTGCTTCGTCGCGATGTGACCTGCCAATGTTTATTACACTAGTTGCCATGACCGTTTTTTCATCCGGATCGGGGCCGAAAATCCTAGTCCACGACTACGCGGTAAAGCCGGTTTCCTTTACCAAGGTCCATCTAACCGACTCCTTTTGGGCGCCACGGATTGAGGTCAACCGCACCGCCAGCATTCCCTCTGCGTTTGAACAGTGCGAAAAGACCGGGCGAGTGCGGAATTTTGAAAACGCAGCCGCAACTCTGCATGGCGAAGATCCGAAAGGAAAGCCTATGCCCGGCTATCCGTTTGACGACACCGATCTCTACAAGGTCATCGAGGGTGCTTCCTACTCGCTTAGTGTCCATCCCGATCCAAAACTAGACGCGTATGTGGATGGATTGATCGCGAAGATCAAGGCTGCCCAGGAAGCTGATGGCTACTTGTACACCGCCAGAACTATTAATCCCGAGCACCCTCATTCATGGTCAGGCAAAGAGCGCTGGGTGTTAGAGCAGGATAACAGCCACGAACTCTACGATTCCGGCCACATGATCGAGTCGGCCGTCGCACACTTTCAGGCCACCGGCAAGCGCACT
>JBBQMJ010000039.1:0-13605 GCA_038328815.1 Fimbriimonadales bacterium
CCATGCGGCCCGGCTCTTTAAGGTCCTGGCGCAATAGATTGAATCCCAACGCCTCTTCGTCAAGCAAGGCGGTCTTGAGCAACTCGATACTAGCAGGATGTAGCTCCTCGTCGGCGTCCAGCAAAAGGATCCACTTGCCTCGAGCCATTTCAAAGGCGTGGTTGCGTGCCGCCGCGAAGTCGTCGATCCATTTGAATTCGAAGACATTGGCCTTGAGGCGTAGGGCGATCGACTTGGTTTCGTCATGGGAACCGGTATCGACGACGACGATCTCTTCGGCCACGCTCGATACAGACTCTAAGGCTCGCCCGATATTGGCTTCCTCATTGCGGGCAATGATGCAGACGCTGAGGTTTATGCTCACTGTACTGGGGTGAAAGAGCAATTTGAGCCTGGACAGAGTGACCAGACTCAAATTGACTCAGGCTAATTCAGGAACTTCGTTTGCGCCGAATAAGCACAATTGCTCCAAGGCCAAGCGCAGCCATTGAGGCTGGCTCTGGAACGGCGTTAAGTTGGTAGATGCCAAGGGGCTGACCATCGGTAAAGCCAACCATTTGGCCACGAACGCTGCCATCGCAAAATGCAGGGTTGTTTTGGAGGAAGAAGCTGGTCACGGCGGAGGCGTCTCCGTTATTGAGAGCCTGGATCAAATCCGCTTCGTTGGAATGGAATACATCGAAGAATGAATGTCCAATCGCCCCTTTAGCCGAATCAAAGTTCATGGCGACGACGACTCCCTGGAGATCGCCTTCATCGAGAAGTCCAATCAGGGCATTTCTGGCGCCGGAATGATCTGGCTCAGGCGGATCGCTAAGCCCCAAGTTGGTTACATGCTCACCCTTTTGGACAGCGGGCAGGAATTCTGTGTAGGGATCTCCAGAGCCGTTGTTATCAAACAGGAAGATCGCGTTATGGAACGCCACCGAAGTGTCAGTCAGCAAGGGGGTGCCCGCATGGGCAAAACTAGTCACAACGCCAACGGTGGCGCACGCCAATATGAGTTTCTGATTCACTAGGATTTACCTCTCTTCAATGGGAGTAAACAAACAGGACACCTGGTGCCAAGTACACCAACATCATATCACGAAGGGTCTAAAGAATCAAGGGAGCAAGAGCTGAATCGACTTTGCCTAATCGTGCGGAAAAACCGCTTCCTCAGTTCGACGGGTTCACAAGCCCTCCCCCTGAGCCGTGCAATTTCGGGCGAGCCATTTTCGCTGGAGCGCTCATTTAGGGAGAGTAAGCATCAGAAGGACCCGACCGCACGGGTCCCTCCCGGCATCAGAGCCAAAACGGAATATGGGTTGGGTCTGCTACACTTTTGACCTGATGAGCTTCTCGGCGCGACTGTTATCGGACCTCATCAGTGTGGAGTCGGGCGCAACCGTGCCGCTATCAGTCGAAGTCGTCAATAAAGGCGATGCTCAAGAGCGGTTTGAGATGCAAATCGAGGGTCTCGACCCCGAATGGACCGCGGTTCCAGTTCCGATTTTTACGATCGAAGCCTCCGAATCGATTGACGAAAAAGTCTTCTTCAAGGCGCCAAGAGTCAGCGAGAGCCTCGCGGGCAACTACCCTTTCGTCCTGACGATCCGATCTTTAGTTAGCGGCGATCAGCGGTCGCTGCAAGGTGTGCTGCAGGTTAAGCCTTTTCATCACCTGAGCATGGAGCTTTCCCCGAAAAAGGGCCATGTCACACCCCTGCACAAGCATGAAACGTTTGACTTAACGATCATGAACTTGGGCAACACGGAGCACACGCTGCAGCTATTTGGGACCGACCCCGAAGAAGGTTGCGCTTTTGATTTTGAGCAAGAGCAGGTTTCGATTGGGCCAGGCCAGCAGAAGACTGTGGATGTCGACCTCAGTGCGACGAGCACCCGTGTCTTCTCGTCAAGCAGGCTGTTCGGATTTTCAATCAGCGCCCGCAGTATTGAAACGCCATCCGTCGTTTCTTCGGCACAAGCGCAACTAGAGCAGCGGCCTTTGCTAACTCCCGGAACCCTGCTTTTCCTTTTCTTGGTTTCCGTCGTTTTCGGGTTCTGGTTCTATTTGATTCCCAAGCCGCCAACGTTGACGCTCAATTCCAACAAACATGAGTTGATCGTCGGCCAAACGGTGGAGCTAAATTGGCAGGCCAACAATGCCAACAACGTCTGGATTCTCGCGGATAAGAATGCGGTGGTGGACGCCGGACCATCTCAGGGCTCGTACAGCCTAACTCCTACGCATGCAGGAACCGTTCATATCGAGGGCTATGCCCAGCGAGACACTAAGAAGAGCGAGATTCAGTCTCTCGATATCACAGTGGGCGAACCCGCAGTCATTCCGGACCCACACATTTTGAGCTTCAAGGGTCCTCTTTCCGCCCAAACTGGCCAACCCTTCCGAATTAGCTTCCAGCTTGATTCAGGAGTCACCGAGGCCTACATTGCGGAGACTCAGCAGAAGGTGGACCTGAATGCTAGTGAAGTCGAATTGACGAATAACCAGACCGGAACATTCATTTACACGCTAGTGGCAAAGAATTCCGCTGGAAAGGTCGCGAAGAAGTCCATCAAAGTGGTTGTCGAAGACGCCAGCCAGGCCGTCATCGTATCCTTCACCGGATCGGATTCGGTCCTGCCAGTGGGCGGCGGCAAGGTCACTTTGAACTGGGAGCTCACTAATGCCAAGAGCGCGGACATCGCTGACGGGCGCCAGGACATCCATCTGGATTCCACGATGACCTCGATGGTGGTCGAAATAGCCAAGACAACGACCTTCACTCTCACGGCCTACGACGATAAGGGCCGGCCAGTGAAGAAGCAAGTCAAGGTGAAAATCGAAACCGACCTAACTCCGCCAACAACGACGAGCGGAACGCCGCCAGGCGTTAGTGGTGGCGCGGACCCCGCATCGGGAGTTGGGCATTGAGCAAGATTGCCCTGCTATCGGTCACAGATAAGACCGGAATCGTTGAGTTTGGAAAGGGACTTGCCCGGTTGGGATACGATCTGGTCAGCACGGGAGGCACAGCAAAGGCGTTACGGGATGCTGGCTTGGCGGTGACGGAAGTCCAAGAACTCACCGGCTTCCCCGAAATGCTTGACGGTCGAGTCAAAACCCTTCACCCCAAAGTTCACGGTGGTTTACTTGGCGACGTTCGCTTGGAGGAACACCGCAATGCAATGGCGGTCGCGGATATCAGTCCGATCGAAATTCTGTGCGTGAACCTTTACGCATTCGAGCAAACGGTTACATCTGGTTGCACTCTGGAAGAGGCGATTGAATCCATCGATATCGGCGGACCTGCGATGATACGTGCTGCTTCAAAGAATTGGGCAAACGTGACCGTCGTTGTGGATCCTTCCGATTACCACCGTATTCTCGAAATGGCAGGGGCAGATCGACTTCGGGACATAAGGCTGTCGCTAAGCGCAAAGGCCTTCCGGCATACGGCTTACTATGATTCGATGGTTTCGCGTTATCTGACGAGTCAGGCGGGTGAGAGCCCTTACAGCGAAACGCTTACACTTGGATATCGGCGATCCACGGAGCTCCGTTACGGTGAAAACCCACACCAGCGAGCGGCCCTGTATGCTGATCCGCTGGGTAGCCCCGGGATTGCACAAGCCCGTCAGCTTTGGGGCAAAGAGCTCAGCTACAACAATTTGGGTGACGCAAACGGGGCTTGGGAGCTTGTCAGCGACTTGCCAACGGGATCATGCGCGATCATCAAGCACGGCAATCCCTGTGGCGCCGCTCACGGAAGCTCACTCGGCGAAAGTTATAGACTCGCTAGGCAAAGCGATCCCGTTTCCGCATTTGGCGGAATCGCCGCGTTCAATGGTGAGATAACAGAAGATGCCGCCGAAGCGATGGCCGAGAAAGGCAACTTCCTAGAGGTCGTCATTGGTACGTCGTTTACGGCTGGCGCGCTTAAGATCTTTGAGGAGCGGTCGGGCTGGGGCAAAGATGTCCGCCTCCTGGCTGCCCCTCTCACAACCTCAGAGTCCGAACTGACCATCAAAACCATTCGAGGCGGTGTCTTGGTGCAAGATACCGACGAGGATCCCATGGACAGTTGGAAGGTCGTGACTAAGAAGTGGCCGACTGATGCCGAGATGGCAGCTCTGAAGTTCCTGTGGGCGATCATCCCTCACGTGAAGTCCAATGCGATTGTCATTGGCTCGTCCAACCGACTTCTGGGAGTAGGCGCAGGGCAGATGAACCGCGTTCAATCGGTTAGGCTGGCAATCGAGCAGGCTGGCTCGGGTTCCGTAGACGCGGCGCTTGCAAGCGACGCATTCTTTCCGTTCCCTGATAGCGTCGAGACTGCGGCGAAAGCGGGCATCTCGGCGATCGCCCAGCCGGGTGGTAGTAAGAAGGATCCCGATGTCATTGCGGCCGCCGATGAACTTGGCATTTCGATGGTCTTTACCGGGATTAGACATTTCCTACACTAGCTCGTAACTTTATCAGCCTAAAATGACTCTTATAGAGTAACCGTGTAGAATGGAGTCGCTGCCATGAAGAATCAACTGGACTTAATCGTATCTTTGAGCGCGTTAGTAATAGCGTTCGTGTTCGCTGGTGTCTTCTTTGGAACGGCCCGCAAGCCGATTCCACCCCCAATCGTAACTCCAGTTAAAGTCAATGCGGTAGCGTTACCTGCCCCAGCCGTTCCCATGACCAATGGCTTAGCGCCAGCGGGCAAATCCGGCGGCGGTGGCAAGGGCGGCGGCGGTAGCAAGGGTGCCGGCGGACGCGGCGGTCTGCGCGGCTAACCAGCCTCGCTCGGATCAGCCTGCGGATAGCTTCCAAGCACAGAGACCTGTAGCGCATGCTTGCGCAGGTCGTCAAGCGCGTCTCTAATGTTCTGGTCCTGCCAGTGCCCACTTACGTCGATGTAGAAGACGTATTCAAAATTGCCTCGATGCACGGGTCGCGATTCGATCAAGATCATGTTCACCTTATTTGCGTCAAGAGCGCCTAGCGCTCTGTAAAGCTCGCCTGGACGGTTGTTTAGGTGGATTGTTAGCGTGGTCTTGTCTTTGCCAGTACGGGCCGGTTCGTTAAACCCGATCACCAGAAAACGGGTGCGGTTGCTCGAGTGGTCATGGATATTTTCTGCGCGAATCGGGATGCCGATAATGTCGGCAGCAACCCTGTTTGCGATGGCTGCCGCCTCTGGATCGTGGAGAGCCCGCTCAGCAGCCTTGGCAGTGGGCGCGCAGTCGACAAGTTCCGCTTTCGGAAGGTTCAACTCAAGCCAGCGCCGACATTGCTGCGAAGGCTGAGGGCCAGCGTAAACCCGTTTTATTTCAGAGAGATCGGTTGCCAAGCTAACAAGGTGGTGCTCAATGCGCACATAGAGCTCAGCGCAAATCTTCACCGAAGTCTGCTGGAACACGTCGACTGTCTCTTGTACGATGCCTGCGGCGGAATTCTCGATGGGCACGACACCGTAGTCGGCGCGATTCTGTTCCACTGAAGCGAAGACTTCGGCAATGGAATCGCAAGCCAGGAGTTCTGAACTAGTCCCGAACGCCTGAAGGGCGGCTATCTGGCTGAAAGTGCCAGCAGGTCCCCAGTAGGCAGAGGTCAATGGCTTTTCGGCGGCCCGGGCAGCGCTGATTATTTCTCGGAATATCCCTACAAGCTGGCGTGATTGAAGTGGCCCCGGGTTCTCAATTCTTAGGCGCTCGTAGATTTGATGCTCGCGCTCGGGCGTGAAAAAAGGCTTGCCGTCCTGACCTTTTACAACGCCAACTTCCTTAGCGAGGCTTGCGCGCCTGTTCAAAATCTCGATTAGCTGACGGTCAAGGGCATCGATTTCAACTCGGATTTCTGGAAGCGTTCGTTGTGGCTCGTGCTTTTCACTCATGGATTTCGCTCATCACCGCAACATTGAGGTTAAGGATCATTATAGTGGCCCTTGATATAAGTCGAGTCACACAAGAAGGCCCGACAGTGAAGGTCCGCATCATAGTCTTAAGGGCTCTTAGGCAAACTGTAGGTTGTGCTACCCTGAACAAAGCAATTGCCATGCCAACCTAACCCTCATCGTTGTGATCGGCGAGGGGATGAAGCGAACCAGTGGGCAACCTTGGATCTGCCTTGAGCGTCAGCTTCTGGGTGAACGTTTGGCCATCGATAGTCAGCTTGATCGTGTAGACCCCTGGGAGCGCCCAGTCACCTGACGGCTCGCCGGGAGTGTCGTGGACGATCGCGGAGATCGGGAAGAACTTGCGGCCCTTTGGCGGCGCGTAATGCAAGTCCCAAATAAATCGGTGCGAGCCAGCAGCAGTCTCCAGCGGCTTGAATGGACGCAACCAATACATAGGAACCTCCAAGTCTTCTTCTTTCACGACCTCAGCCTTATCCTTGCTTGAAAATGTGCGAACGGTCTTGCCTGCTGAATCCAGAATTTCCAGGGTGACTTCGTTGGCCGCGTAGGGAATCCAGTAGTCAAGAATCGCTCCGTCCGGTGGGTTTTTCCCGGCCGGCTCCTCTGGCGGCAGCGGTGTGTCGGACCAGGTGTTCCTCTCGACGATGTAGGTCATCGAAGGCTTGACGAGCTTTGCCTGCCCACCCATCGTTGCTGTATCGAGTTCCCGGAGCGGGTTAATCCCATCAAGGATCCAGAACGAACGGCCATGGGTGCCTGCGACCAAATCGTCTCCATGAATCACCAAGTCCCGGATCGAGGTCGCGGGCATGTTTAGGCGAAGGGGATTCCAGTTGTCCCCGTCGTCCATCGAGAAGTAAACACCGCGCTCTGTCCCGCAATACAGCAGGCCCCTGCGAATGGGGTCTTCGCGAACGGAATTCACAGGATCTGTTGGGAGCCCGGACACGATCTCGTTCCAGGTCTTGCCCGCATCATGGGTCCGATAGATGTGGGGGTGCATGTCATCCAGCCGAATTCGATTGATGGCCGCGTATGCCGTTTGGTCATCGAACCTGCCCGCATCGAGCATGGAGACCTTGCTCCACGGGGTTAGCTGGGGCGGCGTCACGTTGCTCCAAGTCGCGCCGGCATCCTTGGTCATGTGAATCAGCCCATCGTCGGTACCAACCCAAATGACGTTGACGTCGTGGTTTGACGGGGCGATTGTGTAGATGACTCCTCGCCGCTTCATCGTTGCCATCTCAGGTGTTCGGTAAACGCCGATGCTTGCCGGCGGCTCAGGCTGCTCCCTCGTTAGGTCCGGCGAGATGACCTGCCACGTTTTGGCTCCGTCCACTGTTTTGAAGAGGATGTTGCCGGCGAAATACAGGATGTGAGGGTCAACGGGCGAGAAGATAAGCGGGGCCGTGCGCAGGTACCTAGCCGCTTCCTTTGGCCTTACTTCGTCCACGTGGCCGGTTGACTTGTAGAACTTGCTTACCCTGCCACCATAGACGATGTCGTTATTGAGGGGATCAGGAGCTATGTAGCCATACTCCTCCGCGCCTACAGGGTGCCATTCGCGGAAGGTAATTTGACCGTCATTCCCCCGGCTTTGAACCATTGCAGAGCCGCTTTCCTGCTGCCCACCATAGACCCAATAGGGGAATTGATTGTCCGTGCTGACGTGATAAAACTGCGCGGTGGGCTGGTTGTACCAGGAGCTCCAAGATTCGCCACCATTCACCGTAATCGTCGCGCCTTGGTCTGAGGCAACAAGGACGATCTTCGGGTTGATCGGATTAATCCAAAAAGTATGGTAATCGTCGCCGCCAGGGGCGCCCTTCCATCCAGTGAAATGCATCCCGCCATCCGTCGATTTATACGTTTCCGTGTTTGCGACGTAAACGATGTTCTCGTTCGTCGGATCAGCCTTGATCTCCGCGAAGTCATCGCCTCGGCTGTATATCCGCTCCTGTTTGTTGATCAATGTCCATGACGCTCCAGCATCGTTTGATCGGTAAATGCCGCCGCCCTTATCCTCATCAGCAGTCGCGTACATGCGCTTGGAATTTGATGGCGCAATGCTGAATCCGATTCTGCCGAGGCCATGCTCGGAACTAGGGAGCCCTTTGGTTAGCTTTGCCCAGGTATTGCCGCCATCGGTCGACTTGAAAAGTCCGCTGTTGACACCGTGCCATGCCCCGTTTTCCCAAGGGCCCTGGCGGCCCGCCCACATGTCGGCGAAAACGATGTTGGCGTTGTGCGGATCGAATGCAACCTCAACAGCGCCTGTATCGACATCCTTATAAAGGACCTTTTTGAAGGTCTTGCCGCCGTCGAGTGATCGGAAGACTCCGCGCTCAGGATTCGGGCCATAAGGGTGGCCAAGAACCGCGACGAATATGCGATTGGGGTCTTTGGGATCAACGATGATACTGCTGATCTGCTGGCCATCACGAAGGCCCAAATGAGTCCAAGTTAAACCTGAATCCGTTGATTTATAAATGCCATCCCCGACCGACAGGTCTGGACGTTGCAAACCCTCACCGCTTCCGACGTAAAGGATCTTCGAATTGGAAGGAGCGACCGCGATTGCTCCAATTGAACCCGTAGGCTGATCGTCAAAGATCGGCTTCCAAGTTCGCCCAGCGTCATTTGTCCTCCAAACTCCGCCGTTGTTGACGCCGATATAGAAGGTGTTGGGCTGGCTTGGAATGCCAACGGCTCCCACTGTTCGCCCGCCCCGGAACGGACCGATGCAGCGCCATTCCATGGCGTTGTAGTAGCTGAGGTCGATCCGTTGAGCGTGGCTAGCTGTCGCGGCGATAAGGATAGCAGTGATCGCGGTAAGCCTCTTCATGGTTGTATCCGCATTTTGACCGACTCTCAGGCCGCTCAGGCACAAACGAGGCTGTTTCATTGTGCCGCCTATCCCCAGATCGTCATCCCGACCGTAGCAATAAAAGCGAAGCGGAGGGGCCGGTTTTGGTCACTCCGCGCTCTGGAAAAAACCCCGCGCTTGCGATCACGATCCCTCGGGATGACGGCTTCCACTATCCACCAAGCACCCAACGAAACAACCCCAAACCATGCTGCCACTATTCGTGATCGGCGGGCAGTGGTCTGAATAAGCCTTATGCGAACGTCTCGAACGAGTAGACTTACCGACTGTTAGGAACTTACCAATATGCCTGCTCCTGCCGTACTGAACGTCGGCTTTTACAACTATGTGATAACCGACAAAATCGTGGCGCTTGTAAGCAGCGAGTCCGCCCCAATGCGCCGCCTGGTACAGACAATGCGTAAGACCGGCACTTTAATCGATGCCACTCAAGGAAGACGCACGAAATCAATTATCTTCACCACCGACTCGGCCATCATTCTCTCCGCAATCTCTCAAGAGACCCTCGCCAAGCGGCTCAACACAGGGGAAATCGTCGGCGATGAAGAATAGCAATCACAACTGGTGGCACAAGTTCATATCTCGCTTCGAACGCGACATTGGGATTGACCTGGGTACAGCCAATACCCTCGTGCACGTTGCCGGGAAGGGCGTCCTGCTCCGAGAGCCAAGCGTTGTCGCTATCAATAAGGACACTGGTGAAGTGGTCGCTGTTGGCGAGGAAGCGAAGCGAATGATCGGCCGAACCCCCTCGAACATCGTCGCCATCCGACCCTTGAAAGACGGCGTTATTGCTGACTACGACCAGACCGAAAAGATGCTCCGGCACTTTATCGGCAAGGTGTCAAGACGGTCATTCATAAGGCAGAACGTAGTGGTTGGTATCCCCAGCGGCGTCACCGAAGTCGAGCGGCGCGCCGTTATTGAAGCAGCCCTGAGAGCTGGCGCGACCAGGGCTTTTGTCGTCGAAGAACCCATGGCCGCGGCCTTTGGCGCTGGACTGCCAGTAGACGAGCCAACAGGTTCCATGATCGTCGACATCGGCGGTGGCACGACTGAGGTTGCTGTCATCTCCCTCGGCGGCATCGTCCACTCACGAAGCATTCGAGTAGCCGGCGACGAGTTGGATGAAGCCATAGCCGCCTACGTCCGAAGGGCATATAACCTCTACATTGGCGACCGCACTGCAGAGCAGGCAAAGATTGAAATTGGCAGCGCATTCCCGCTAGAGCAGGAACTCGAGATGGTCGTAAAAGGACGAGACCTCGTTACCGGCCTTCCGCGCAGTGCGGTGCTTTCAAGCGAAGAGGTCCGCATGGCGATTACCGAACCGCTCAACGCAATTGTTGAAGCCGTCAAGTTGACCCTTGAAGCGACCCCTCCGGAACTTGCCGCTGACGCTATGGACTATGGCATTGTGCTTGCGGGCGGCGGAGCGCTCCTGCGCGGCCTGGATAAATTGATCTCGCAGGAGACCGGTATGCCAGTCTTGGTCGCGAAGGACCCTCTTAGTTGTGTCGTTATCGGTACGGGCATGGTTGTGGAGGGAATGCACGAAAACCCGCTTATCCGCAAGATGCTGGAGCGGTCATCGAAAGGGTAGGCCGTGGCGGTGCGCGCGATTTCGCGCTTCTCTTTCTCCTGTGCGTTATCGGGATTGTTTTAGGCCGATTGCAATCCGCAGCCCGGACAAACGGCAAGGTTGATTTGTTTGGCCGAGTTGTCCAGGGCGTGGTGAACCCGCCCGCCAACCTTTTCACCTCCATGGCGAATGGCGCTTCAGACTTTCAGCAGGGGATTTTCCACGCTCGGTCTCTCAAGGCCGAGAACAGGACGCTGAAGTCCCAGATGGCATCAGTGGCGCTCTACACAGAAACGATGGATCGCCTGAACCAGGAAGTCGACTCCCTCCGCAAACTCCAGAATTTCCCGCCCATCCAAGGAAAGGAGAAAGTCCCCGCCGACGTCATCGGCTTCTTTCCCTATGAAAACCGCCTCACGATCAGCGCTGGCAGCAATGAAGGGGTTAACGTTGGACAGCCCGTGGTGACCCCGGATGGCTTGATCGGCCGGATTCAAGTGGTCACCCCAACAACTTCGCAAGTTCTCCTCCTAAGCTCGCCAGAGCCAACAAACCGCATAGGCGCCATTGCCCAGCGCAACCCGCCGTCAGCGGGCCTCCTTCGTGGAGAGAGCGCCACTACCTACCTATTGGAGTTCAACGACCCCAAGGCCCCAGTGGCAAGCGGCGATTTGGTCGTGACATCAGGGTTCTCCGAACACATCCCAAGAGGCATTCCAATTGGCAGGGTCATCCAGGTCGACGATAATGTCGAGTTCGGAAAACGGCAAGCGAAGGTCTATCCCAGTGTTAACATCGGCACCGTGCGCGAGGTGTTCGTACTTAAATGAAAGGCTGGAAGGGCATTGTCGTCGTCGCCATCACGTTGTGGATTTCTGCCGCACTACAGCAGTCGATGGTAAACCGGCTGAGCCTCTTCGGCATGGAGCCTGACTTTCTGCTCATCTCCCTAGCATGCTTGGCAATGTTTTATGACCGGTCGGGCGCTTGCATCATTGGATTCCTTACAGGCGCCTTGTATGGCGCCATCGACTTTGCCAATCTCACCCACTATGTGATATCCAGAACAACGGCGGGCTTTTGCGCAGGGTGGTCCAAGGAGTTGAACTTGCAAGGGACAATCCTTGTTGCGGCAGTGACCACCGCGCTTACGACAGTTTTTGCAAGGCTAGTTCAGATGTTTTTGGTACCTCCCTCGCTTATCACGCCTTTCCTGGGAGCTACAATACGAACAGCGGTGTACAACGGAGTCCTCGCGGTTCCCGTGTACCTGCTTTTGAAGAGGGTTATGGGACCGTCGCCACGATAGACGGACCGAGAGAATTCCGTCTATGAGCACTCATACGAATATATTAGATATGGCGCGGGAGCAACTCGCGATCGCCGCCAAATACCTGGATCTCGATCCGGGCCTTCATCAAGTCTTGGCTCAGCCTAAACGCCAACTCATCGTCCATTTCCCAGTCGTTCTGGACAACGGGCAGGTGCAGGTGTTCGAGGGCTACCGCGTGCAACATAACAGCAGCCGTGGACCCACGAAAGGCGGCATCCGATACCACCCAGACGTCGACGTGGAAGAGACGACAGCTCTCGCCATGTGGATGACGTGGAAGTGCGCGGTGGCAAACATCCCGTTTGGCGGAGCTAAGGGCTCGGTCAAGGTGGATACAAAGCAGCTGTCCAAGCGCGAGCTTGAGAAGCTGACGCGGCGCTATGTCACAGAGATCAACATCATCCTTGGCGAGCGTAGCGACATCCCCGCTCCCGACATCGGCACCAACGCCCAGGTGATGTCCTGGATCATGGATACGTTTTCGATGGCTGCAGGGCACACAGTTCCTGGCGTCGTCACGGGTAAGCCGATCGAACTCGGCGGCTCGGAAGGACGCGTCGAGGCTACAGGGCGTGGCGTCGTTGTTACCGCTGAAGAGGCCTGCAAAGTTATCAATATGGACATCAGCAAGGCCAAGGTCGTTGTCCAAGGATTCGGCAACGTCGGCGCCATTGCTGCGACATTGATCGAAGAGCTAGGCGCGACCGTGGTCGGCGTAAGCGACACCACGGGCGGTATCTACAATAAAAAGGGACTGCCAATTAAGGAACTTGCGGCACGTTACGCCGGCCGAGACGGCGGTATCCGCGAGTACAAGGACTCCGAGCCAGTCAACAACGAAGAGCTCTTGGAACTGGACTGCGACATCTTGATCCCGGCAGCCATCGCCGCGCAGATCACCAAGGAGAACGCAGGAAAGATCAAGGCAAAGCTCATCGTGGAAGGTGCCAACGGCCCGACGACGCCGGAAGCCGATCACATCTTCAGCGACAAAGGCGTCATGGTGGTGCCTGACGTGCTCGCAAACGCGGGCGGCGTTGTAGTGAGTTACTTCGAATGGGTCCAAGACCTTCAGAACTTCTTCTGGGAAGAGAACGAGGTCAACAACAAGCTCACCAGGATCATGAAACACTCATTTTCCGCTGTTGAAAACATGATGCGTGTCCACAAAACAGACATGCGCACCGCGGCCTACATCATCGGCGTGAAGCGCGTCGCCGACGCGACCACCACACGCGGCATTTTCCCTTAAGGGACTTTGGGGTTGGGAGAAGCAGGGCGGTCCGCGAAAGCGGCCGCCCTCTTGGTTTTGGATTGGCGATTGACGAAACCTGGTCCTTTTGCTGCCCGAGGGGCTATCCAAATCCGCAATCCAAAATCCAAAATCGCGGTGGCCAATCCCGCTCCATAACACCCGCGTGAGACGTATGTATATAAGGTATACTTCAGGTTCAAATTTGGCTTGTGGATACCCCTTCTGCGAGCCCGCAACACGCACCAAGAAACGGACCTTGGACAAGCCGTGCCTAACGAAAAAAGATGCCAGACGATACAACGACTCCTGACGATCAACTTGCCGCGATTGAAGCCATTGCCGCCAAGGTCACGGGCGACTATAATGCCGACCAAATTCAGGTCCTTGAAGGCCTAGAAGCGGTTCGAAAGCGCCCGGGCATGTATGTTGGAGACAACGGCAACCGCGGCCTGCACCAGATGTTCAAAGAGGTTCTCGACAACTCAGTCGATGAAGCCCTTGCGGGGCACTGCGACAACATCATCGTCACCCTCCACGCCGACAACTCCGTGAGCGTTGACGATAATGGCAGAGGCATCCCGGTCGACATGCACGAGAAGACTGGCCTTTCAGCGCTTGAAGTCGTTATGACCGTCCTTCACGCTGGTGGTAA
>JBBQMJ010000040.1:0-13470 GCA_038328815.1 Fimbriimonadales bacterium
ACCATAGCGATCGACTGAGGTCTCGTCTTGACGCTCTTCGCGCCACCGGATTTGACCACCAGATCGACTAGGATTTTTTTCTTTTCGGGCGCCATCTTAACCGCGAAACGATCGCAGATGCGGTCAACAAACTGGCCGTCGGAGATCGTCTTGGCGTCGGCAAGCAGGCCGTCGTAAAGAGGCGAGGCAAAGGAGTCTTTGCCGCGCGCGCTGAATACGAAGTCGTGGAATTTAATCCGGTCGAGCGTGCCTGACGCTGAAACCCACGCTGGCCCCCATCGCCATCCGGAGACATCGGGTGGGAATAGGACGGCGAGGCCCTGATTGGCCATGTTTCGGAACACCGCATAGGCGTCACCATAGACCTGCCGGTCCATGGGAAGATCAAACGATGCGAACTCCGCTCGTCTGCGCAGCATGACTTCCGTTGCCCCCGCCTGGCGCATGGCGCCCACGGAGAAGTCAACCGGGCTCTTGATCATCGTGCCAACCGCTTTTTCGCTGTAAAATTCCGGCGAGTGAGCGATGGCAAGCATCGTCTTCTTGATGTCCAGATTGGAGTCAGTCCAGACCTTCGCGATACGATCCACGACCTCAGGTTCTGGCTTCTGATAGGCAAAGAACTCCCAAAGCTTCTTGCTCATGCGCTTTGCGGTAACCGGGCTGTGAGCGACCATTTTCAAGATGTCTTCGGCGGTGAGCATGCCTGTGACACCAAGAACCGTTTTGTGATCGTTGTCGTGCAGCATCGGGCTGTCTTGGAAAGCGGCCATCGGCATATCGTGCTCAACCGCAAACCGAACCCTAGAACCCTCTGGCATCTTGCCGATTTCGTAATAGGGATAGCGGATATTCCATCCAGAGAACGCTCTGGCAGCTTGCTGGACGTCCTTTTCCGTGTAGTTGCCAATGCCTAGCGTGAACAGCTCCATCACTTCGCGCGCAAAGTTCTCGTTTGGCTTGCCTTTTAGGCTCGTGTCGGTATCTAGCCAACGGAGCATGGCGGGCGTCTTTGCGACAGCATCGAGCATCGTGTAGAAGTTGCCGGTTGCGTGCTCGCGCAGAACGCCTAAGTAATCCAGCATCATCGGGCCAAATTCAACCTTGGAGCCACTCACAGCGAAATGGTTGTGCCAGAAGAGGGTGAGCTTCTCCTCCATAGGCCGGTTGGTAGTGCACATCCGGTAGCACCAATACGCGGCAAAGCGGCCTGGATCCATGGCGACGCGGCCATCAGTGCCGAAAACGAATTCCCACGGCTGTGCCGCCATCGGGCTGACCTTGATCTTCTCGTAGTTGACCAGCCGGTCAATGGCGCCATCGACGCCTAACGCCGAATACTCTTCGATCTCGGGATCGGAAGCGCCGAGGCCAAATCGATTAAGAAGGTGGGTGACTTTGTCGCGCTGGCTGAGTTTCATTTCTCCCCTATTGTGCGCCGATTACCGCTCGCTTGCAAACGGCCAAAGGCTCACGACGATGCTCGCGGCACGCGTTCTGCTGCCGTCAGCAACGACGCAAGCCCACCCGGTAAGTTCACTTAGATTTTCGCGCCCGAAAACTTTCTTTGCCTTTTCCGCCCATCTTGTTTAGACTCTAGCCACGTCTCACTCATATAACATGAAAGCCCTCGTTTATCCCCTCGTACTACTTGGCCTTTGGAGCACAGCCGGCGGGCAATGTCTCCATCTGAAAAAACCCGTTTCCGATGCTGCCGCAATGGCTAAGTGGGTGAACGTTGATTATTCATTGACGCCCTTGAAAGACGGCGACTTGCAGCCGTTATCCGAACATCGGCTCGCCGTGGTGAGAGGCATTATTTTTGGAAGACATGGCCGGATATTCAAAGAGCAAGAGATTCAGGATTACCTGTGGAAGCAGCCTTGGTACCACGCTGACAGCAAGTTCACGAATGATCTCCTGAACGACATGGAGCGTGCGAATCTTGACAAGGTTCGATTGGCTGAATCCGCCAAACATAAACACGTTCAGCCCGGCGATTTGCGATATTGGACACAACGTAAGTTTCCAGCTGCTAAGGTCAAGGGAGCCAGCATCCTCGACGACCATATCATGCGTGCTGAGATTGAGGCGATTCACGGTAAATCCTTCCCTGACCAGCCTTCACTTCAATCGTATTTCGAGGATCGGTATTGGTATAAGGCCGATCCCAAATACAACGCCAGATCGCTTAATAGAGTGGAGCGCGCCAACATGGCGATCCTTGCCAAAGCGGAGCAACAGATCGGTGGCAAGGGTATCCATGCGGAGGATTTACCGGCTTTCCAGAACCAGCCGTTACCAGCCGACGCGCTAAACAGAACTTCCCTAACGGACCTGCGCTTACTTCGCAACGGATTCTATGCCCTGCACGGCCGCGAGTTTCACACCGATTGGCTTTACAGTTTCTTTGCCGCTCAGGAGTGGTACAAGACGGTCGACCATCCGACACCCCTGAACCCGATCGAGCATGACAACGTGCTGAAGATTGTGAAACGTGAAGGAGAAATTCATCAGAGCCTTGGACAAGTTACTCTTACCAAGACCTTGGTTGGCAGCATGCAGCTAGAAGACGTGCGCAATCTCAAGAACGAGATTTACGCTCGGCATGGGAAGGTGTTCAAAACGAAGTGGCTGGAGTCGTACTTTGCCAGCCTCCCTTGGTACAAGCCGAACCCAGATTATTCAGATGCCCTGTTGAATGGGGTGGAAAAAAAGAACACCACGTTCCTCGCCCAGATGCAGACGAAGCTGCAGAAAGCGATGAGCATGGAAGAAGGCTGATAGGCTTCGCTTTTGCCTCCGCGTTGCGGAGGCGACACATTCCCGCTTATCCATATCTGGCACCCCATTCGGGGTGCTCAGCGTGAATGGTTCTCTTTCCCTGGGTCTGTGACCCAGGGCTATTCTCTTTGACCCCTCTGGGTTCGGGACCCGTAGACCTGAGGTCAGCCTTCTCAACGTGCCCTTTGGACAATCCTTGTCTAGGCTCAAGTCTTTGAGAACTTCCACAAGAGTTATCTGCACGACTTCCCTACTTATCTCCGCCGACGTCTTCGATCCAGCTTCGCAGGATCTCAGCCACGCTCCATGCCTGCCACGGGCAGCCGTTGGGGGTGTGGGGTTCGTCGCCGTCGTAGACCTCGGCGATACCGCCCAGGCCATATTCAACAAGCATTTCCTTTGCGCCCTTGAGTATCGCCTTGATCTCAGTCTTGTCGCCATTGACCTTGGCGCAGGCGCTGCAGTACGGACCTAGGAGCCAGGGCCAGACCGTGCCCTGATGATAGGCCGCGTCTAGCTCCGCCATCGGGCCGGTATATCGGCCCTTGTACTCCGGCTCTTTCGGACCCAACGTGCGCATGCCGACAGGTGTAAGCAATTCCTGGCTGACCACTTGCAAAGCCCGCTTGGCGTGGTCGCCCTTGGCCGGAGCAAACGGAAGCGCCATGGCGATTAGCTGATTCGGTCGGAGGGAGGCATCACCGGGATCAGCAGTGTCAAGGTAGTGGCCGCGGCCCTCGTGCCAGAACTTCGCGTCGAAATTGGATTCTGCGCGCTCTGCCGCCTCTTTGAACGGCTTCGCATCCTTCTTAAGTTTGGCTGCAAGCCATTCGCCAACTCGCATCGCGTTGATCCACAAGCCGTTGATCTCGACCGGCTTGCCGTGTCGCGGGGTCACAACCCAATCTCCAACCTTAGCGTCCATCCAGGTTAGCTGAACGCCCGGCTCGCCCTGACTCAGCAGACCATCGGCTTCATCAACGTGGATGCCATACAAAGTGCCCTGCATATGCCACTTGAAGACCTCAAGGATTGCGTCAAAGGACCGTTCGGCAAATGCCTGGTCCCACTCCAACTCGAGAATCTTGTAGATGGCATTCACAAACCAGAGCGTGCCATCTACCGTGTTGTACTGAGGCTGCTCGCCCGCTTCAACGAAGCGGTTTGGAATGAGGCCCTGATGCATTTGGGAGGCGAAGGCATCAACGATGCTCTGCGCCTCCTTAATCCGGCCCGTATGCAGGCAAATACCGGGCATCGCAATGAACGTATCGCGTCCCCAATCGGTGAACCACGGGTAGCCAGCGATGATCGTCGTTCGCTGTGATGGGTTCACAAAGTAATGTTTTGCAGCGTGCCTTAGCTGGTCGCTAAGCTTAATATCCGTCTTCTCGTCTGCGGAGATATCTAACGAGGCAACTTTATCGGTCGTAGAAGCGACGATCGTCGCCGTTTCCCCCGCAAGCAACTCAAATTTCAGTTCGCAGGGACAGAAGAGATCGTCTCGGGGATCCAATCCCCGCTCAACTTCCCTTGCGTGCTCAAACCGGTAATACCAACCCTGAACGGGTACGCGCTGAGCGCCGGTGTGCGTTAGATAGAGCTTGATTCCGTCATTACCGATAACTGTCTGGTCTTTCGGGAACGACATCTCGTCGGGATAACCCTCATGCGCGAGGAAGTTGCCGTGATATGACTTGTGGCAAACAAGCGGTCTTAGCGTCAGCAGGAGCTGCTCGTCACCCGTGTTCTGGTAGGTCATCGTCACCGCGTTGATGTCCTGATGAAGCCCAAGCCTCTTTTCGACTTGCAAGCTGCCGCTCTTGTACTGCCAAACAGCAATCTCGGAACCCACCGTAAACTTCTTCAGAAAGTGATAGCCATCCGGGTAGACGGCGCCGGGGTATTGGTTTGAAGAGATACCAATTTGGTTGGCGTCACTCTGCATCGAGGCGTCTACGGCGGCAAGCAGAACCATTCGGTCAGCCGGTGGTTCGATTGCGGCGACCAAGTGGCCGTGATATCGCCGCGTGTTGATTCCGCTCGCCGACCCCATTGCGAAACCACCAATGCCATTCGTAAGAATCCATTCGCGGCGTGTTGAAACGTCAAGATTCCTGCACTGCTGTTCGCCGAGTGTGTATATCATTGGTGCCCAACTCTGAGTTTAGCCGCCTTGGCCACGGTCATGTACTAGGGAACCGAGGTTTCGCGCGTTGTTGTTGGGTTGCAACCGTTATATATTTAGATGCTCAGACCAACTATCAGAACAGCACGAACCATCCCCTGCCTACTCGCTTTACGGTCAGCTCGCGGACAGACTAGAGCTCTAGAGGAATCGTCGGGCCTAAACCGATAGAATGAGATATGGCTTGGCAGGGGCTGATTCACAAATACGGCGATCGTATGGACATTTCAAAGGATGTTCCCGCCGTAACGCTGTGCGAGGGCAACACGCCTCTGATTCCTGCCGTGCGCCTGCAAGATCAAATTGCCCCCGGCTGTGAACTCTATTTCAAATATGAGGGGCTAAATCCCACATGCTCTTTCAAGGATCGAGGCATGACCACAGCCATCACGCAGGCGGTCGCAGATGGCGCAGAAACAGTGATCTGCGCAAGCACCGGGAACACCGCGGCCTCCGCTGCGGCATATTCCGCCAGAGCCGGCCTAAAGTGCATCGTCCTGATTCCCGAGGGGAAAGTCGCTATGGGCAAGCTGGCGGGGGCCATTGCATACGGGGCGGAAGTCATTGCCATTGAGGGCTCATTTGATGATGGGCTCCGCATCGTCCAGGAAGTTGCGGACGGCAGTTCCATTGCCTTGGTCAACTCGGTAAATCCCGCCCGGCTCGAAGGGCAAAAGACCGCCGCATGGGAGGTCACAGAGCAACTTGGGCAGGTGCCTGACTGGCTATGCTTGCCGGTTGGCAACGCGGGAAATATCTCCGCCTATTGGCTTGGCTTCGACCAAGCCGGCCCGGTGCGGCCACGTCTGCTTGGCGCCCAGGCAGCCGGCGCTGCCCCAATCGTCCTTCGGAAACGGGTTGATAACCCGGAAACCGTGGCTACCGCCATTAGAATCGGCAATCCGGCGAGATGGAGACAAGCCGAGACCGCACTGGCCGAATCAAGGGGTTTAATTCTTGCCGTAACAGATGAGGAAATTCTCGACTGCTACCAGTTGCTTGCCCAGAAAGAGGGCATTTTCTGTGAGCCCTCTTCCGCCGCAGGTGTAGCCGGGCTCCGGAAGGCGGCGTCAGAAAATCCGTCTGAATTCCAAGGATTGAAGATCGTCTGCGTCTTAACCGGACACGGCCTAAAAGACCCCGATTCAGCGATTAAGCTTCAGGGTGAAGTGAAGAAAATTGCCGCCAATACCGACGCACTAATGAAGGCCCTGACATGATTAGAATTCGAATTCCAGCCACTGCAGCGAACCTAGGACCCGGATTTGACTGCATGGGCTTAGCACTTGATCTGTGGAATACGCTTGAGCTGTACCCCCAATCCAAGACCATTGAGGTCGCGTCGCACGGCGAAGGGGCAGCAACCCTTCCCGTCAACGCAACCAATCTCATTGCGCAGACGCTCATTTGCGAGGCCGAGACGATCATGGGCGGGACGCCATCCGGATTTAAGATCGTGGCGCACAACACTATTCCCTGCGCAAGCGGACTCGGGTCCAGTTCCACGGCTACCCTTGCCGGAGTGATCTTCGCCCATGCCTGGGCAAACCACGCTAAAGGGAAAGACCCGTGCGATCTAGATCTGGATCACGTACTTGCCAGAGCAGTTGCTATTGAAGGCCACGGCGACAACGTTGCTCCCGCGCTTCTGGGCGGGCTCGTTATCGTTGTGCCGGACGAGGTTGGTGTCCTCAAGCAGCGGATTCCGTGCGTGCCGATCAAGACCGTGGTCTGCGTTCCCGAGTTCAACTATTTGACCAAAGATGCCCGCAAGGCCCTTCCAGATTCCTATTCCAAGGCAGACGCCATCTTCAACATCGGCCGCGCCGTACTGGTTGCCGAGGCGTTGCGCTCTGGCGACGATGAGCTCTTGGCTCAATCAATGAACGATCGCATCCATCAGCCATTCCGACTCCCCGCCATCCCGGGCGCATCTGCCGCGTGTGATTCAGCGGTCGCAAATGGAGCCGTCGCTGTGTGTCTCAGCGGAGCCGGCCCAGGCATCATTGCCTTTGCGCGTGGCCATTTCGACCGAATTGGGCGAGGAATGAACGAGGCCTTTGCGGCGGCAGGACTGTCATCGCGCTATTGGATTCTAGATCCGACGAGTGAAGGCACACACATTAGCCGCTTGCCAGCTTAGCAGCCGATTCTCCCGCCACGTAGCCGGTCGCGAACGCGGCTTGAAGGTTGTAACCGCCAACTGGTCCCGCGATATCGAGGACCTCGCCGCAAAGGTAAAGCCCCATCGCTTTGAGCGACGCCATTGTTTGAGAATCGACTTCATCAAGACTGACGCCACCGGCGACCACTTCACCTTTTTCGATTGGTACATCGCGTACCCGGCCGAGTGGCCAGCCTTTCAACGAAGCCACGATCCGATTCTTCCCTTTCTTGTCTAATCCCTGGCCCGTTGCTTCCAGCGACACCTGCGCACTTTCAAGGAATGGGATTGCCAAGCGGGTTGGAACGAACTCCTCGATCAAGCTAGTCCAAAGCTTCCGAGGGTTTTCCAGTGCCCACTTCTTGACCGCCTCGGTCACCTGCTCAAAGGTGCGGTCGGGCAGCAAATCCACCTCAATGGTGATTGCCCCCTGGCCAGCACGCTCCGCTACTTCCCGGCTAATTCCGAGGGCCGTTGGCCCGGAGATGCCGTGGTGCGTGAACAACATGTCACCGCGCCATCGGGCTATTTCTTTCCCGTTCTGACGTGCCTTCAGAATGCAATCCCTAAGGGAGACGCCGGACCGCGTTGGCCATTCTTCGTCAGCAATCACGTGGATGGGGGCGAGCGCCGCCTTGATCTTCACAATGGTGTGGCTCAACTCTCTCGCCCACGGCCAGCCGTCGCCTGTCGTCCCGCTTCCCGGGTAGGAACTTCCGCCTGTAGCAAGGACAACTGCCTTGACTTGCAACTGCGCTTCACCGCAATGAACACCCTGCACCAGGCCGTCCTCATGTATTAGTCCAGTGACCGGAGTTTCCAATTTGACCTCAACGCCAGCTTCTGCCAGGTAAGCGCCAAGGATGGCGACAACGTCCTTCGCGGTTTGATTGACGGGAAAGATGCGGCCATCGGGACGCGTGTAAACCTCCAACCCCTTCTGCGTCAGCATCTCCACGATCTGCATATTTGTAAAGCGATAACAGGATGGCCGGATGAACTTTGCTTCGTTGGCCCGGAACGCCCTGAGGACACCTTCAAGGGGTCCGTCGTGAGTGATATTGCACTTGCCCCCACCCGAAATGAGGATTTTTGTTCCAAGCCTGCTCGTCTTCTCGACCAGGATGGTCTTAGCGCCAAGCGTGGCTGCCCGCCAAGCGGCAATAATCCCCGCCGCACCTGCGCCAACGACGATGACGTCGAATTTCGAATTTGGGTTTGCGATTGTGGGATTATGGCTCGGGGTTCGGGCTCGGCGTTAGGGCGTTAAGATATTGAGGCGTTGAGGTGAACACGGAACCCGCACCCAGCACCAGAAACGCCTTAACGCCTCAAAGCCCTGACGCCAAGGTCATCCCCTCACATCCCCACCCCTGAGTAGTGCCGCGTCCCACGCTTGAACAGCACACGAGACAGCAACAGAAACACGATAATCCACCCTGCTTGTATGCCCAACCCCTGTAGCGCCTGGTCATGAGTTACTCGCCCTAGGAGCATCTCTGCAGGAAAGGAGTTCGTGTACTTGAAGTGCGTCCAGGTTGCAAGCCCCCCAGCCCAAAGTGGGAGCGAAGACAGTGGCACCGTCCTGCCTGAGAGGATGAACTCCGGGATGTAGTAGAGCCGCAGCACGCTCTCGAACTCTGTAGTCCAAAGAGTCACCATGGCCATGCAATAGGCGGCGACGAAGCTTAGCTGCTGCGCAAAGAACACAGAGACAATAAATGCCAGGCTGAAATGAAGCTGCCCAAGGTGTACGGTGGCAGCATAGATGGCAATTACGACGGCATAGAGGGGTACGAATAGGATGAGCTTCGTCATCCGCCACGCAAAGTTACGGCCCGTCTGCGTTAGGAAGTAATCGATCGGCCGAACGAGCTGGCTACTAAAGAACCCTTCCCGAATATCCCAAGCAATATCCCACATAAGGTGGCACGTAATGAACTGCGCAAGGGCCATGGAGACAAGGTAGTAGGTGACGATGCCAGATCGATCAAAGCCCGCAACCATCCCGTTCGGGCCTGCCGCCGCCATCCACACCGCAGGCAAGATAATCGCCGCCTGCGCATCGGCAAGCACCCACAAACCGCTCGCCACCGGGTACGCGAAATTGTCCTTCATATAGATCAGGAAAATGCTCCAGATCTTGCGAAGGATGGAAACGCGATGGCGTGGCAGGGCGAGTGCGGTCAACGAACACCGAGTATAACCGCCGGGAGTCGGTGACGCGACAGATCACCTTGCAGCCTTGAAGTTAAAGCCCTTCTCTTGACACTCAAGTGCACTTTCTAGTTCATAGGCTCGTCGGCCTCGGCATCTAGGTCGGGTATTCCAAGGCGCCTATTCAGCCACTGCAGCTTCCGCAACATGTAGTCAGGCGATGTTCTAAGTCGAAGCAAGATGTCTTCCGAAGCGAGTCTCCCCTGATCGTCTAGGACCAACTGTAGACCTTCCTCAATCCGCTGCCTCAAGCTTTCCAGGGTGAGCTCTTGCCGAAGGAAGTCGACATTTTCCGAGAGGTAGCCCGCCGTATAAATCTGATCATCCGATTCCTCGATGTAGACGCCGCCACCACCTCCATCTGGAGTCCATGGAGGGATCCACGGGACCTCGTTTGTGGGATAGGCTAGACCGGTTCCAATTAATATCCAAAATTGAGCTCGGCCCGGGGTTGACACATTTGACATCTGCTTCCAAAGACTCGGCGTCACAGGCAGAGTTCTTCCAAGTGAATTAAAAGTCCAGAGAAAATGGTGGTTGGTACCTTCTGAGTACTGCCAAGTTGTCCATCCAGACCAAGCATCTAACGCATCGATGAACGCGCGCGTCATCCATTCCATGACTCTCGTTCGACGCTCCAAAGGCATCATCTTGTTAAAGACCTGGCCGTGCCAAATGGCGAAATAGATGTCGGTTTCGCCATGGGCTGCCGAGGCTTGGGCGACCAAGCCTTCCCACCAACGTATAAGGAAGCCCGGGAAAGCATAGTCAAAAAGGTCCTGTTGCAGCCCGCAATATGCAAGATCCATCAGATAAAAGGAGTCTCGCCGAGTTTCCATCTCATGCCAAGGGCTCCTTGCCAGAACTTGCAGCCTGTCTTGACCATAGTCAAACTGTTTTTCGGTTACTATCTCCACCGGCTTTGGGTGCCCGAAGATGTCCGCAATCTCTGCGACCAAGGGTCGCTTATACCACTCCGGAGGATCCATTCGCGAATTCTAGCCCAGGGTGGCCAATGCCGTATCTATCTGTTCCTGAGTAAGCGCTTTGTGACCCGGTCCCGTGACGTAGAAAGCGGCGGCGCCGTTGCCTGCCCACTGCCCAACTCGGGCGGCAAGGACATTCCAGCCCTGCTCTGCAAGCAATCGCGAGAACCGGTAGGCCATTCCCCGCCCGCGGGGCGCCCGGATTTCAATAATCCCTGGGTTACCCGCCACATAGGCGTATTGGAACAGCCGCTGACGCAAATCGGCGTCCTTCCCGCGGCTTCGCATTAGGTCGTCGACGGACTTGCCGCCAAGCACCTCCTCCATGGCCGTCACCATTTGGCGAACTGTAGCGGCGGGAATTGGCCTCCCTCCAAATGAAACCGTAAAGACGTCAAGAGCGACCGCCGGTTGCGTCTCCGTAGTGCAGGCCCTCAGACCAACCAACGTCAAGTCCAATGCGTAAAAGACGCCGAGCATCTGGCTGAGCAGTCCAGGGCGATCCAAAGCGCAAACCGTCACGTCGGTAGCTGAAAGCGTCAGCCTCTGAACGACATCAACTGCCGGCTGGCCGCCGCGCGCACGATTCGCAAAGCGGAGATGAAGGCGCACCGTTTCCGGGTCCGTGCTCACCAAATAGTGCGCTGGCAGACTCTCGACGAACGACTGCACCTCCAACTCGTCAACGTCTTTTCCGGACAGCTCCTTAAGCAGAACGCGACGATAAGCATTCGTGTCGAGCTCCGGAGCTTCGTCGCCGCTAAGCCGCAGTGAGGCACGCGTGTGGAGTTCAATCAAGAATGATTCAAGGGCAGGGGTCCATGTAGATGAAGAAACTGCAGCAATGTCCGCGTAAGTCAGAAGGGTCAGCAGGTCCAGCTTCTCCTTGTCGTCCACGATCTCAATGAATTCCTCCACGGTTTGGGGAGCAGACACATCACGCAAACGCACAGTGCGCGCCATGGATAAGTGTTCACGAACGAGCCAAGCGACCAACTTACGTGCATCGTCACCCAACCCCCATCGCCGGCAAACCTCATGAGCGGCGACCTCGCCCGCTTCGCTATGCGGCGCATCCAAATCGCGCTTGCCCACGTCGTGGAGAAGCACTGCCAGCATCAAAACGCCGATATCGTTGAGGCTTGCCTTGATCTGCCCCAACGGAGTAGCGGGATCGATATTCTCAATATTCCGGACGACCCGTAGCGTGTGCTCGAAAACCGTGTATTCGTGGGCAGTGTCCCTCGGCATCAGCGTCCGGCACTCTGTAAGTTCCGGGAGGATCGCCTGCAGCAGCCCGCAGCGGTCCAGATTGCGAAGCGTTGCTTCCCCTTTAGAAATGGCGAAGATTGCTGCTGGCCCAGAGACACCTTCCGTCGGCACGGTCGAAGATTCCTCAATTCGCAAGCCCAGCTGGGTAGCAAGGGCGATGCCAACAGCAGCTTCGCCCCCATCCACATGCGGCTTAATCCTAGCCTCACCACGAAGGGCAGTTACCGCCTTTGATATCTCGAAGCGAGTCTCGTGCAATTTGTCCTTCGTCCGTAGAAACTCCTCGTGAAGCTCAAGGCCAGAAGCAGCCAGACCGCTCATCATCTCGTACATGTCAATGCCGAGAATGTCGGCAATCTCGGCCTGACGTGAGCGGGTCAGCAGATCCTGAAACTTCCCCGCTTTCCAATGGAGAAGGTTTCGCATCAACAAGACGTGATCGAATGCTTCGCTTGGCTTGGCTGGGCGCTCGCCCATTGCCTCGCGGAGCCAATTGGCGCAGTGGAAGGAGCGTAAACCCCCGGCACCCTCCTTGAGATTTGGTTCTACAACGAGCGCTGTTTCGTTGTGTCGCTCAAAGGCATCTTCCCTCTCTTCAATTTTGGCGATGAGGAATTCACCGACCGGCATAGTGAGAGAAAGGCTATCGGCCAGCCTCTTGGTAAGAGACTTCGAGCCTGCCACAAGACGGGCGTCCAGCAGGCCAGTTCTCGTGACGGCATCCAGTCCGGGTGCGTCAGAAATAAGCCGATAGGCATAACCGACCCGTAGGCGGAGCCCTGTTTCAAAGGCCGTGTGGACGTTTTGGAAAAGCTTACGGATAAAGCCGTCAAGTTCCTTGGAGCTTTCATCCTCTGGGACAACCGTGATGTCAATGTCCGAGTAGGGTGAGAGTTCTCGGCGCCCATATCCTCCAGTGGCGAGGATCGATAGCTGGGGTTCCTCGCCAAACTCCGAGCACATCTCGCGATACACATCTTGAATGGCCCGGTCCGCAATGGCCGCGTGGCGCTCACACCACGCAAGGCCCGAAGGGTCAGCGGGGAGCTCTTCTAACAACTTCCTCCTCTCTTCCGCAAGGGTCTGAATTGCGGTCGAAATTGAGGTTTCCATCAGCGTGCTAAATAGTAGTGGACTTGCTCGTTCTGCCCAAGTTCGTTAAGGGTTTTGCCAAGGGCTCGGTCGCCATAAACGGCCAGAGGACAGAGGATGATGCTACCCGTAAGCCCGATGCCGGCAATAAGAGCGCCGAATGACCGCAACCCAAGGCTAAGGACAAGGGTCGTGCGGACTCGCTGGGCAAACGCCCAGAAGGGAGCAATCAACAGCAGCAGCCCCAACACAAGCAGCGACAAACCAACAAGGGCTGTTGCGTTCAAGCCACCTTCAGCGGGAATATCAAGAATAGAAAGCACCTGCATGCTGGGCGAAGTACGCACAGTGAAAAACAGTCCCATCAGAAAGATGAATGTCAGGCCCAAAAATCCTACGGTGAACTTGAAGAACGGGCCTAAGATCTCGGGGTGATTCCGTCGCTCATGCTTTGGTGTAAAGGCTAAGAACGAGGTACACAATCCCATTGCCAGTCCCGCTAGCGGGAAGGTTGTGAGGCCATAAGTCACGAGCGCCAGTATGAGGCCGATGGAAAAGACCGCGGGATTGCAGAAGGCGGCTTGCAACGTCTGAATATTCGCGACCAGGGCTCCAAAACTCCAGATCACGAGCCCGAGAATGGAAAGCGCCAGGAGGACGCTAGGCAGCGTGGCAACGATGACAGATAGCATCGTCAGCCTCACAACGTTCCCAGCTGGATCTTTTGCATTGATGAAATCCGCAAAGGTCATGTTGTTGCGGAATAT
>JBBQMJ010000041.1:0-13141 GCA_038328815.1 Fimbriimonadales bacterium
CCTCTGCCTTTTCACGCGCATCGCGCGCGCTAGCAAGGAAGGAAAGATAAGGCGTGGACAGGTTCTCGAACCCCGTGACGACCATCGGAATCCTTGGCTCAACTTCGACACTCTCCCGCCGACCGTCAAGCGGACGATGCAGGTTCGGCACCACAACAACGGGAAACTCAAGACCCTTCGCCTTGTGGATGGTCATGATCTTGACCATGTTGGCGTCGTCGTCAACAACCGGCGCATCACCCTCCCGATGATTCAACTCCTGAATCTCACGAATCTGCTCCGCAAACTCCGCCGCGCCAAGTTCGGGCTGCTCGGTCGCCATCCAAAGCAGCTTGCGAACGTTGGCTATCTGCTGTGTGCCGTTACGCCGTTTCGCTAACGCTTCCAAGAAGCCGGAACGTGCGAACAACTCTGCTACCAGTTCCCATGCGGGTAGTCGGTCCGCATATTTCCTCAGGGGCACGAACCAAGTTCGGAACGCATCAAGCGCTTCTGAATCCGCTGGTAAAGGCGAAACAAAGTTTTCAAGCGCCTCGGAAACTGGTGACCGCAAGGCAAGCATGGTGATCGCGTCAAGCGACAACGACGCAAACGGCCCCCTTAGAGTTGTTAACAGAGAAAAGTCATCCCCAGGATCGACCAAAGCTCGCAGAGCGTTCGCTAAGTCGCGAATCTCCATGCGGACATAGAACTTCTCCGAACCGCCAATAATTCGGGATTCAACCCGCTCACGGGTCAAGCTGTCGTGAATACGAACCGCGTAGCTTGAAGCCCGCACCAGCACGGCGATATCTCCAGGCTTTTCCCCGCCCACCACAAGTTCGCCGACCATTCGTGCGACTTCGCCAGTGTCCTCGTCCCGCTGCTGCCAAATCTCAACCCCTTCAAAGCTAGCCGTCGATTTCTTGGTCGAGCGCATCGGCTTGTGCTCATCCCAGACCCTTCCGAACACGGCGTTAATAAAGTTAACGATCCCCGGCTCGCTCCGGTGGTTCTCGTTCAAATTGACGCTGGAAGTCGCCGCCGCCTGGTCCACAAACAACTTCACGTCGGCCTGGCGCCAACCGTAAATGGACTGCCGTTGATCGCCGACCATCAGCTTGCAATCCACCTTCAAACAGTCCAAAAGTCGATGTTGAACCGGGTTCACGTCCTGCCCTTCGTCAACCATCACAACCTTGTAAGCACTACAAACTCGTGCTCTCACATGCTCATTTCCTTGTAGCAAGTCGCCTGCTCGTTTCTCTAGCGATGTGAAATCAAGCTCCTGACGCGCCTGGATTTCGATTTCAATCAGCCTCCACGCTTCGCAGGCCAGGGCGACGAGCCCGCACGTTTGTTCCGCGACCAGAATCTCGTCCGAAGACCCGGTTCGCGACCTGGCGAATGCTGGAACTGCCCGTTTGGCCGCGCGATAGCCAGTAGCGATGGCCGCCGCAAAGCTGTCGTTCGTAAGGTCAATTTCGACATCCGGTGGGATCGTCTTCAAAATCTCCTGCCGCCACCCGAGAAGCACGGCCGAAGGGTCGCCGTAGGCATCTCGAAGGTCAATCCGGTTCATCCCGCTTCCCCTGGCTCCTTGTAGCAACCGGGCAACCGCCGATTCCAGCATCCCGTAAACAGCCCTACGTTCGGCTCCTCGCTTGCCCGCCAACCGATGGATTAGTGCCTCGGCAAAAGGATTCACGACTTCAACCAGCGCCTGCTTGATCGCCCGGTTAACAACCCTCGCGCTCTCACCTTCACCGAGGATTCCGAACTCCGGATCAAGTCCAGCCTCAATGGAATTCTCCCGCAGGAGCCGCTCGCAAAAGCCGTGGATTGTTTGGATAGGCCCAGTTTCGGCAACCTGTGCGTCCTCCATTCTCCCGGCATTACGCAGCCGCATCACGATTCGCTGCTTCATCTCGGCGGCAGCTTTCTTTGTAAACGTGATGGTCAGAATCTGGTCCGGCGATAGCCCGTTCTCAACTACGTGCTGGAAGTAGCTTTCCACCAAGACTCGCGTCTTACCAGCGCCTGCAGCAGCGCTTACGACCAGGTTTGGCGTGAGGTTCTGGAGCACGTCAAGCTGCTCCCGCGTCAACTGGCCAGGATCCTTAACCTTGCGGTCCAAAGGGATCCTCCTCGCCAAATTCGCTCGACCTGCGGCAAAGCTCGCCTAGGTCGCACAAAGCACATCGCTCTCCTGGGTTTGCCTCAGTCTCTACATCTCGAATCCGTTGCGCAGCCAAGTTGGCTTTCAGCTTCAACTCATCGAAGAAATCAACCAGGGATTCACGAGGATCGTCACGCGTCGCGAGGTCAATGACACGTAATCCCGCCGCCGCATTTCCCGCGAATGCAGTACCCGACATGCGCGGCAAAATAAACAGAATCCGCTCCGTGCCCATCGTCTCAACTTCAAGCGCAGTTCCCTTTCCTGCCTCATATTGGGCAAGAAGGTGAAGGCCATAATAGACAAGATCTGCATCGTCCAAGCGCGCGTTTTCTCGGTCCCTTTCGGGCGCTCGTGATTCATAAAGGTGGCTGACCTTATAGGGCCCTAGTGCCGAAGCCGCCGCAACTTTGCCTCGAATCTGAAGCCTGGCGGACACCTTCGAGCGAAATCCCTCTGACTCAAAATCCACATCCTGACGCAGGGACTCTTCATTCTTGGGCCATTGCTTCCTTGCCGCAAACTCCCGCTGCACCCAATCGCGAATCATCCGGTTCGCGCCTGCCCTAAGGACCGACAGCTCCCAAGGTGCAAGGTCCGCCAGCATCGCGCCAAGTTCCACTTCCAGGGCCGTTTGAAGAGCAAGCTTCGCTTCAACTTCGTTCAGGTGCGAACTGAGCCCAACACTTTGAGGCAATTTGCGAAGCGATCCCCACTTGCTCGCAGGCCGATTGGTCTTCACATGCAGCCGCTGACGAATAAAGAACCGGAAGGGGCATTCAAGCACTTCGGAAAGTTCTTTCGGCGAGATGGCTTTATCATCCGCCCAAGCAACGGCTTCCGCAGTCGCTGTAGTCGCAAGGCGATTCTCAAGAGGCTCCACTCGAATCTCAGCAAGGGCTAAAGCAAGTGTTTTGTCTGCCTGAGCCAAGGCTTCGTCCTCTCCGGGAACCAGCGCAGTCCGAGGCGGCTGGAGGATTTTTATCCCATCTCTGCCCCCGGCGGCCCTTTCCACCTCAGTTAGGTAGAAGGCTGGCACGTTGTCTCGCTGATCGTCTGTTTCTGGATAGCTAAGAAATAGCTTCTTGCTGGCCGCCGCACAGAGCCGATAGAATTCATCGCGCTCCTCAAGCGCCTTGTCGTGTGAATCTTTAAGCCATGAGTTGCCAGCCAATTCACTCAATTGGGCGCGCTCGGAATCGGCCAGGATCGGGTCCTCGGATCGACGCCGGGGAAACACTCCTTCCAGCATTCCAAGGACAAAAAGAACGTCGATAGATCCAAGCGCATCCGCGCTGTCTACAACTGCGATGGCATCGCTCGCTTCTGGCAGGCTCACGTCCGCATTCGCCCATATTCGTGTGCAGACTACGCGGAATTCGCTTAGCGAGAGCTTTGAGTAATGCTCGGCATCCACTGAAGCCAAATGGTAGAGCGGCCTTTGCAGTGCGGTCTGGGCGCGGGCATCTCGGCCACTGGTTGGCACCGAATCAAATGGGTTGGTAGGTAGCGCATCAATGAGCCCTCTAAGACGACCAATCCATTCCTGCAAACTGCAGCGTTGCTTGAGCGCCTCCGTTCTCCAAGCGAGTACGGCTTTGAGCCAGGAAAAACTCTCGCCAGCCTCCGAAGCCCATGCGTCAATGGCGTCCCATTGCCCGTCTCGCTGCGTGTATGACTGTCGCAAAGCATCCCAACCTTTGCACTGCTCCTCAAGGCTCAAGTGAACGTAACTCGATTTGATCACAGGGATGAGCGACCGCACATCGTTGTTGGCACAGAACCCAAGCGTCGTAGAAACGAGTCTGGCGAACCTATTAGAAAGCAACGGGACCCGCCGGGCGATGCTCAGAGGCAGCCCCATCCGTTTACTCACTGTATCGAGCAGTGGCGCATATTCCTCAAGGTTCCTCGCGAAAATCCCAATGCCCTTCGCCGGAGTTCCTCCAGCGCGAGCTTTAAGGCACTCACGGACGATCCACTCACATTCCGCATATCGGTCGGCGGCAACCAACTGAACTATTTGCGGTCCGGATGCCGCTGCAACACTCGTCGTGAATAGGCTGTCCAGGAGGCCATTGCTAGAGCCAACGGAATTGATATCCAGCCCCAGGGCCACTGTTGCCATGCGAGAAGATCCAAACAGAGAGTCCGCCGCTGCATGCCTTTCCAGAACAAGGGTTACTCGGCTGCCGCTGGCCGCGGCCCACTGCAACCACTTCAGGTTCCGCAAACACAACCCCGAGCCACCAAAGACCAGAAGCCGATCAAGTTTCGTAGGCACAGAGCATTCCAGGCAATCTTCAATGAGCTCAGAGAGGGTCGTACGTCCTAAAGAATCTAATTTCAACCGAACCGCCCGATCTAGGAAGGCAAGCGATGCCAGTTTTCCAGAACCAAGTTCAAGCGCTCCCAGCCGGATATCCGCTTCGTGAATTTCCTCAAGAGTCCTAAGGATGGCCTTATGCGCGCCGTGGAACTTGGCAGCTGGTGTAAAAGGCGACTCTTGCGGTAATTCTGCGCAGGCTGCGCCCAGCGCTTCCAGCACAAGCCCTCCGGTTGCCAGCGGGCGCCCCTCGCCGCCGGTGCAGGTCAGGAACCGAGATACCACCTCGCTAAAGGGCAGAATCTCGAGATCGTCGGGTAACTCGAACCCAGCCGCGACGCGAAGGAGTCGCTCTGAAAAAGACGTCACGACGCCGCCACCCCCGCCCCGAGCGAAGTCGGAAATCAAAGGCTCAATTCGTTCCGCGCCAGGAACTGTAGTGAGCAACCGGATGCGGACTTTTTCCGGCTTCATTCACGAGTATTCTACGCTGTGTGAGGGCCCGACTCTGGAATGCACAGCGCAAATGGATGGGCAACCTCATTCCTACCCTTGTGTGGATTCCTTTGATGGCCGCTGGCGCCATCGTGATGTATCGGTCTGGTCAGATCATCGGGAAAGGCTTGCTTGTGCTCGGCCTTGCGCAAGTTGCAGCATGGCTAACCCTCAATTGGACAGGTCTCTTCGACAACCGTCGCATGCGCAAAGCCCTAGGCAAGGAGTTGGCAGTTCTCAAGCCAGGATTCCGAGGCTTCAGCGCGTTTGTGGGCTTTGCATCGCCTCGGCACACCAGCATGCTCGACCCTCATGAGGATGTCGGCTACCTCCTGCTAACACCCGAAGCGATAGAGTTCATTGGCGACGCACGAACCATCGTGGTGAAGCGTTCCCAAATATTCGGCGTGCGCTTCAAGGCCAACATCCATTCCGTGCTGGGCTTGGGAAGGTGGATAAGCATTGAGGGGCGCATGGAAGGAAAGCCTTTTGAAATGCTCTTTGAGCCGCGAGACAGAGATACCCTAATCGGCAATCTCCTTCTCGGCAAGACCCTGAAAATTCGAATCGATAACTGGCTAAAAAGGAACGAACCCCGAGCCTAAGGGCCCGAGGTCCGTCCTGTTGTTTGTTACCCGGAGGTTGTCTTTACTGAAGAAGCTTCATAACCGACTGGGGAAGCTGGTTGGCCTGCGCCAAAACCGACATACCGGTCGACTGTAGAATCTGCATCTTCGTGAAGCTGGTCATTTCAGAGGCAACGTCTGTGTCGGCGATCGAGGAGTTCGCTGCGGAAAGATTTTCCTTAGCGACGCCCAGTGATCGAATGTTCGACTGAAGAACGTTGGTCGTGAAGTTACCGATCTGGCCTCGAGCCGTGCTTACTTGGTCGATCGCAGCGTCAATGACCTGGATCGCTTGGTTCGCACCGCTAGCCGTGGTGAGGTCGAGATTCGACATATTCACACCGGCAGCGACCGACGTGCCCATGTTGCTGGCGGCAAAGTTGCCGAGCGACAAGTTAGCAGTCTGGTTGGCATTGGCGCCTACCTGGAACTGTGACGTTCCAGCGGTGACCTGGCCCATGGTAGCGTTAGCAGCAACCGCGTTGGCGCCCTGAGTCAAGCTCAGGCTGTTGCCGTCGGCGTCCGTAAGCGTAAGGCCGTCCGTGTTGTTCCGTGAACCGGTAAACAGGGCAGTCGTAGCGTTGACGGTAACCGTCGCCAGAGCGTCTGTTCCTGAAGCGCTGGTGAAACCTGCACCGGCACCTCGTAGAACGCCATTGGCGTCGCTGAAGTTGATCGTCTGGGTTGAACCGTAGTTCGCGCTGGTCAAGTCGATGCGGGTTGCACCAGCATTGTACACAGCCTTGACGCCGGTCTGGCCAGAAGCCTGGTTGATCTTGTCGACAACCTGCTGAGCCGTATCCGTAGCCTGAGTCGTGAACGTTGTGCCGTTCAACGAGAACGAACCTGCAGCTACCGTAGTCGTAGCGAAAGCGAGTGCCTTCGATGCGATCGTAGCTTGGGCCGCGGCCTGAGTGATCTGAACGCCAACACCGCTTGAAGTTGCAAGCGAAGCTCCGGCAAACGTGCCACCGATGTTCAACGAAGTGAGCTTCGTAGCGTCGGTAACGGTTGAGACAACGCCGGCGCTGCCATCGAGAAGCTTCTTGCTACCGAACTGAGTGTTCTGTGCAATGCGGCTGATCGAAGAAGCGATCGAAGCGAGCTGACTCTGGTCTGCCTGAATAGCCGAAGCGCTGAGCGCACCGGTGTTAGCAGCGGCAACCGCAAGGCTGCGAGCGCTAAGCAGAAGGTTGTTGACTTCCTGAAGAGCACCGTCAGCGGTCTTAGCGTAGTTCACGCCATCTTGCGAGTTCTTGATTGCCTGGTCAAGGCCAGAAATCTGAGCCTTATACTTCTCGGAAATGATAAGGCCAGCGGGATCGTCCGCAGCCGAGTTGATCTTAAGACCAGTTGAAAGTCTCGTGATCGATTGCGACAGCATGTCGCTGTTTGAGTTCAAGTTCCTCAGGGCGTTAAGCGCCGTGATGTTTGTGTTAATCCTAAATGACATTCCAATCCTCCGTGACTTTGTGCTGGCTGTTGGGCCAGCGCATGCTCCTGTGCCTTCCTTCGCGTCTCACCAAAATTTGGTTCGACGTCCTTCCCTCAAGTCGTATTACCGGTTCGCGCCGGGACGCACCTTGCTGAATAAACTGCCTGGAAACACTAATCCCAGTACAACTGCTAAATTCCTGTCAAGGGAGATTGGGTGCTCAGTAAAATCACCAGGAAAGCGCTTGGCAGGGAGCTTTTAGGCTGAATACCCGCCGAATTACCAGGATCAAACCTGAGGCTTTCGCATAAAGGTTACAGTCCGAAGGGCCTATACGATGTCTAAGATGCCGCTGTTAAAGACCCTGACCATCCCGGCATAAGCGCCGTTCGTTTGCATTAAGTCCTTATGCGAGCCTGTCTCGAGAATCTCTCCCCGGCGAAGCACCATGATGCGGTCCGCCCGCGATGCAGTAGTGAGCCGGTGCGCAATGAACAAGGTGGTGCGGTCGCTCATGATTTCGTCGAGAGCTTCCTGCACGGCTTTCTCGCTGTGAGCGTCCAGCGCACTTGTAGCCTCGTCAAGGAGCAGCATAGTCGGCTTCCTGACGATTGCCCTGGCAATGGCGATGCGCTGCATCTCCCCGCCGCTCAAGCGAATACCCCGCTCGCCCAAAGCAGTCTCATAGCCATTTGGCATGGTGAGAACAAACACATCAGCATGAGCCGCCTTGGCCGCCTCATCAATTTCCTGATCGGTCGCATCGGGTTTACCGAGCCTGATGTTTTGTGAGATTGAGCCAGCGAAGAGGAAGGTCTGCTGCGGTACAACGCCGATTTGGGACCTTAGCCAACTCACTCGCAGGTCCCTAATATCGACCCCGTCGAAGAGGATCTGGCCAGCTGTGGGATCGTAAAAACGCAGTATCAGGTCGGCAATCGTACTCTTGCCAGATCCGCTCGGACCTACAAGCGCAAGGGAAGTACCCGGCTCAATCGTGAAGCTCACGTCCCTGAGGGCGACCGTACCGTCCGGGTAGGTGAAGGAAACGTGTCGGAATTCGATCTGGCCGATGACGGTAGGGAGCTCTCGGGCACCAGGCTCATCCACCTGGGCCTCGGGCTGGTCGAGAATCTCATTATAAATGCGATCAGTACCTGCGGCCACCTGCGCTTGGGTCTGTTTCAGAGAGCCGAAGCTTCGAAAGCCCTGGTTAATAACATCCAGTGCAAAGATGAAGGAACCAAGACCTTCTACCGTCAACGCTCCACTGGCGACGATTTTAGAGGCGAACAGGACCACAAACGCCAGGCCAACTGCGCCGATCAATTCAACGGTTGGACGAAGAGAAGCCATCCTTCGAATCGCAACCATTTGGCTCTTCAAACTACGGTTAAGAAGCTGGCCGAACTGAGATCCAACACGCTCCTCGGCTGAAAATGCTTTGATGATGCGCGTGCCCTGCAGCGATTCCTGCATCATGGCCGTGAGGTCGCTCAGGTCTTCTTGAACAGCGTCCTGAGCGGATCGCATTTTGCGCTGATTCATTTGGATGAAAAGCCACATCACGGGGAAGAGAGCTACGGCAAACAACGAGAGATACCGCTGCAGAACGAAAATGGCAACGAACCCGGTAATCAGTTTTATTGGTCCGTCAATGGAATCCTTGACGACCGCGATGGCGTTTTGATACAGGGCGACATCGTTGGTCAGAACACTTTGAATTGCGCCTGCGCGCTTTTCATTAAAGTAACTCACGGGCAGCTTTTGCAGCTTGTCAAAAAGACGCTTCCGCAAGTCGGCCGTCATTACAGCGGCAGCTTTGCTCAGGTAATACGCTTGCCCGCGCGTAAACCAATACTTGATGATAAATAGGATCATCACGCCTACGCTCAGAAGTTCAAGAGTGTGCTCATCCCTCAGCCGTACAGCCTTAAGCACGAAGTTGACAAAGGCGATCATTCCTGCGCCGCCAAGTGTGGTAGCAACTGCAGTGCAGACAAGACCGAGAACTATAGTCTTCTGCTGCTTCTTGAGCTCGCCGTAGAGCCGTGGATCGATCTTCGGAAGGGGGCTTTTCAAATTCACTTAGAAATCTGCGCTTCCGGGTGTCCGGTGAAACGGAATGACATCTCGTATATTCTTCATTCCTGTCGCGTACATCATTAACCGCTCAAAACCAAGACCAAAGCCGGCATGCGGCGCGCTGCCGTATTTGCGTAATTCCAAATACCACCAGTAAGCCTCAAGTGGCAGCCCCATTTCCTTGATCCTATTCTCTAGAACGTCAAGACGCTCCTCGCGTTGCGAACCGCCGATGATTTCTCCAATGCGGGGAGCCAAAACGTCCATGGCGCGCACGGTTTTCCCGTCTTCGTTTTGGCGCATGTAGAACGCTTTGATTTCCTTCGGATAGTCCGTAAGGATCACTGGCCTGCCGACCTTCGTTTCGGTGAGCCAACGCTCGTGCTCGCTCTGCAGATCGCATCCCCAGAACACAGGGAACTCAAACTTCTCACCGCTACTCTCAAGTAGTTTGATCGCCTCGGTGTACGTCAACCGCTCAAAAGCGCTCTCCGACACGTGTGTCAACGTTTGCAGCAGCTGAGGCTCAATGCGCTGGTTGAAAAACTCAATATCAGCCGAGCACTTGTCCAGAAGATGTCCGATAATCTCCTTCAGAAACTCTTCGGCAAGATTCATGTTACCGTCAAGATCGCAGAACGCCATCTCAGGCTCAATCATCCAGAACTCGGCCAGGTGCCGGCTTGAGTTCGAATTCTCAGCCCGGAAAGTTGGCCCAAAAGTGTAGATATTGGTGAGCGCCAAAGCAAGCGATTCACCTTCCAACTGCCCACTAACGGTCAGGAACGAAGGCTTGCTAAAGAAGTCGTCGGCAGGATCGTCTCCCTTGAGCTTGTACTTCCCGCCATGAGCTTCAAGCTGGGTGGAAACCGCAAACATCGCTCCCGCGCCTTCGGCATCGCTCGCGGTGATTATGGGTGTGTGGATGTACTGAAAGCCGCGCTGGTGGAAGAACGAATGGATCGCCCAAGCTGCCTCATTTCGCATCCTAAAAATGGCGCCGAATGTGTTGCCGCGAGCCCGGAGGTGGGCAATTTCGCGCAGAAATTCGAAGGAAGCCCCCTTCTTTTGAAGCGGATAAGTTGTTGGATCAGCTGGCCCAAACACCTCGACCCCGGTTGCTTTAAACTCAACAGCCTGACCGGCAGCGGGCGACTCAACAATCTCGCCATCGAAACGAACGCAAGCCCCAGTCGTGATCAGCTTAAGTGTTGCTTCAGGGAAGACGCCTTCGTCCACAACAACCTGGATGTCCTTGAAGCATGAGCCATCGTTAACCTGCACAAACGAAATGCCCTTGCTATCGCGGCGGGTTTTCACCCACCCGTAAGCAGAGGCTGAGGTGCCAGGCGCAAGCTCAAACAGGTCACGGACATAGGTTCGCCGGTAATCCATAGGACACCGCAGTTTACCGTCGAACCTATCTGGAGCAGAGCGGAGAAACTAGCGAGTGTGCTTCCGAGCCAAGAACCCAGCAACCGCAACCCCAAGGACCAAAATGCTGGCTGGCTCTGGCGTCGGCGGCGGGTTGGGGCCGTTTGGCGTATTTCCTCCACCATGGATCCCAAGACCCAAGAGCGGCAGGAAGCCGAACAGGCTGTTTAAGTTCGCGCCGGGTACGACATCGAGAATGGCCTGCGCCGCCGTGTCGGTCGGAACTGTGGGAACCGTAATAATCTCTTCAATTGGAGTTGCTTCCATTGGCGCAACAGCTTCGGCTAGTTCGGTCGATGCCTCCGTTACAGCCGCCACGGGAATACTCGCAATATCGGCGGTAGGCGAATTTGAGACGGGGCTGTCAAGAGCAACCTTGGGTACCTTTGGTCCAATGAGCGGGTTGCCACAGACCATCAGCAGAATGGGCTTGCCTGACCTGTCAATAAAGACCTTACTTCCCGCCTTTAGGGTTTCAAGCTTCATATCGAGCATGCCATCTTCACGAACTAGGTAAACGTTCTGTGTTTTCACACCGCTCAGACGCCCAACGCTAAAGGTCTTGAAGTAACCGATTACCTCTTTCTCTGACATCGCAAAGTGCCGCTCATAATGATCTAGAACTGAATGGTTGGTGCTGACTTGCTCAACCAACTCGGAAACGTTACTCACAGGTCGCTCTAAGAACGCGTGCCTTGGCATGAAAGCTTGCGAGAACGTGGTCAGTAAGACCGCGCAAATAAGGGCAAGCGCCTTGAGTCCGTTAGAATTTCGAATCATGATGTCTCTTCTGGTGGCGGTTTTGTTTAGCGTGGAAGCGAAATTCCGCTTCAATATTCACGCTCAACCGTTGCACCCGTCTATAAGACTGCAGACGAGCAAAATATGTGCCCAAAACCAGGTAACAAAAATTACCCGTAAATGTGCCTGCCCGTAATAACATGGGCAGTACATTTACTGTCCTGCAAGGCGGTTGATTTAAGTCCTAACCCAAAGGCGCAAAGAGGTCTACGACGTTTCCGTCAGGGTCCTTGACCTGAGCATAGCGTTGGCCCCAAAAGGCGTCCCACGGCTCCTTCTCGTTCTCGTATCCAGCCGAAACCAACTCGGCATGCTTTGAATCAACACTTGTTGAAGAATCACATAAGAAAGCTAGCCCGTTCCGATGTCCAACAGGCTGAACCCAGGGCCCGAGTTCCTTCACCATGGTCAATGCATTCCATGACAGTCGGATGCCGCCATCCAAGGTCATTTCGCAATAGGGCCCTTCAAAACTCTTGGGCACATCTAGCCCCAAAAGCCCATAAAACTTCAGCGACTCAGCAATATCCTCGACGACGATCCCAATCATATCCAGCTTGACTTTCATTTTCAAAACACCTAGACTGGAGTCTACAGTAATTCAACAGGGAATGCAAGGCCCTTTTGGACTGCGCTGACCCGGCAGCGCTTTTGCCCCGGTGGTCCGCCCCAGCCCGGCGACCTTATCGCCGTACCCAGACGCCTTACAACCCAGCATCACCTCGATCTGCGCCAATCAAACTTTATGGGAAAGAATGCCCTTCCGCAAATGAAACCTCATAGGTCCCACCCCAAAGGGGTGAATGATAATAGACCGGGGTCAAAGACCCCGGGGGAATTCATGGCAGAGAGACCGCACCTCGGAGAGGTGCCAGAAAGCGCACGGAACCTCAACTACGAACTCGGCGCCCCCAAGATCCGGACCGGGGTCTTCGACTCTTCGTCAGGCTCAACCCTGCCCGACGCACGCAAAACTAATCCGCTGCAGCGTCAACCAGCGAGGTCTTCAAGATCGTCGCTTCCTTGCCTTCCAGCGGGCAGTCCCTGCCATCGCGAGGCAAATTCACAATCGCATCAACCACATCCATGCCTTCAATGACCTGGCCAAAAGCTGAGTACTGGCCGTCCAGATGAGTCGAGTCCGCCACCATCAAGAAGAATTGGCTTCCCGCAGAATTCGGATCTGACGAGCGAGCCGCGCTCAGAACGCCACGAGTGTGCTTCACATCGTTGAATTCAGCAGGGATCTTGTATCCCGGCCCCCCGGTACCGTACAGGGAACGGTTATCCGCTCTCGTATTCGGATCGCCGCCCTGGATCATGAAACCTGGGATGACCCGGTGAAACTTCGTGCCCTCATAGAAACCGTCCGTCACGAGCTTCTTGAACGCCTCAACGTGCTTCGGGGCCTTATCCAAAAAGAATCCAACGACGATCTTGCCAAGGTTCGTTTCCAGAACCGCTACTTCATTGCCTGCGTTATCCACTGCCTCATTTTGGCAGCATTAGAAGCCGCAGGGCTAAATCCCGAAAAGGATTTTATCCATGCCGACTGTGAACCCATCGAGCCTTCGGATCTCCCGAACGCAGAGCTTAACGCCTTCCATAAAGGAGGTTCGGCTCAACGAATCGTGCTTCAGGGTCAGCGTCTCGCCAATGCCCCCGAACATCACAATTTGATGGGCGACTAAGCCCGGCAAGCGGACTGAGTGGATCGGCACATCATGGTACATCCCGCCCCGTGCCCCTTCCACCTTAATTAATGCATGTTTTTGGATGGG